>NZ_JBEDTY010000011.1:0-69248 GCF_040119285.1 Alcanivorax sp. | reverse complement strand
GCCAGTCCACGGAAACGTAGCATCTGGCATGGCGGCAGTGTCCTTGTTGTGTTGCTTGGTCGCACAAACAACTTAACTCGGTGCACTGTCCGCCCATACCTATTTCACTCTAATCCGCGATGAACCCAAAAAAAGCCCGGCTGGATAAGCCGGGCTTTTTTGTGGAACGATATCTCAAGGGTTACTTGTAGATTTCGCCTTTTTTCGCTTTTTCCACCAAAGACGCTGGCGGGGTAAAACGCTCACCGTAAAGCTTGGCCAGTTCCTCAGCCCGTGTAACAAAGCCACTCAGGCCGCCTTCGTACTGGTTGATGTACTGCATCACACCACCAGTCCAGGCCGGGAAGCCGATACCAAAGATAGAACCGATGTTGGCATCCGCCACTGAGTCCATCACGCCTTCGTCAAAGCATTTCACTGCTTCGATAGACTCAATAAACATCATTCGCTCTTTGATGTCTTCGAACGGCATGTCTTTGTTGCCACCGAAGGCATCCGCCAGACCCGGCCACAGGTGCTTCTTGCCGTTTTCCGGATACTCGTAGAAGCCTTTACCTTGCAGCTTGCCTGGGCGGCCCAGCTCTTCGACCATCTTTTTCATGACCACTTCAGCGGGGTGCTCTGCCGGGGCCTCGCCCCCTTCACGCTTGGCATCATCACGGGCCGCATTACCAATCTTCAGTGCGGTTTCCATGTTGATTTCATCGATCAGGTTAAGGGTACCCACCGGATAGCCTGCCTGCATGGCCGCCTGCTCAATGGATTGAGCATTGACGCCCTCACCCAGCATTGCGATCCCTTCATTGGCGAAGGTACCGATGACGCGGGTGGTGAAAAAGCCTCGAGCGTCGTTGACCACGATCGGGGTTTTCTTGATCTGCAAGCAGTAGTCGTAGGTCTTGGCCAACGCTTCCGGGCTAGTATCTTTGCCGCAGATAATTTCCACCAGCGGCATCTTGTCCACCGGGCTGAAGAAATGAATACCAATAAAGTTATTCTGTTTCTTAACACCTTTGGCCAATCCGGTGATCGGCAGCGAAGAGGTGTTGGAACCCAGTACCGCATCCGGGTTAACTACGTCTTCGATTTCCTGGAAGACCTTGTGCTTCAGCTCAGTGTTTTCGAACACAGCTTCAATCACAAAATCCACGCCTTCCAGATCCTTCGCATCAGCGGTGGCCGTAATACGCCCAAGGATTTCCTCTTTCTTCTCCTCGGTCATCTTGCCCTTGGAGATTTCCTTGTCGAGAAGCTTACGGGAATAGTCTTTGCCCTTTTCCGCGTTCTCAGCGGAAACGTCCTTCAACACCACCTGCGCACCAGAGCGAGCCGTTACATAGGCCACGCCTGCGCCCATCATGCCGGCACCCAAAACACCAACTTTTTCGGCGCGGGATTTTTCCACGCCATCCGGGCGGCTTGCACCACCATTAATGGCCTGCAAGTTGAAGAAGAAGGCGGTAATCATGTTCTTGGCGACCTGGCTGGTCACCAAAGAGAGAAAATAACGACCTTCAATAAGAGAGGCGCTATCAAAATCTACTGCCGCACCTTCGATGGCCGCAGACATGATCGCCAGCGGTGCAGGATAGTTAGCACCCTTCAGCTGTTTCCTCAGGTTCGCGGGGAAAGCCGGCAGGTTAGCGGCAAACTTGGGATTCTTCGGGTCACCACCGGGAATTTTGTAACCTTTCTGATCCCAGGGTTGCTGGGCTTTCGGGTTTGCCTTGATCCATTCGCGGGCCTTGGCCATCATTTCGTCACGATCTGCTACCAGCTCGTCGATCAGACCAACCTTCTGGGCTTTATCTGCTTTCATGCGTTGACCCTGCATGAGCACCTTCATCAAGCCATCCTGAATACCCAGCATGCGTACCACACGGGTCACGCCGCCGCCGCCAGGCAATAGACCCAGAGACACTTCAGGCAGACCAAACTGCGCCGATTTATCATTGATGGCAATGCGGTGATGGCAGGCCAAGGCGATTTCCAGACCGCCACCCAGAGCCGTACCATTCATGGCCGCAACCGTCGGCTTGCCCAATGTTTCCAGCGTACGCAGCTGGCTTTTGAGCTGGGCCATTCCGGTCATAAATTGCGGGCCATCTTCCTTGCGCGCCTTCAGCAAGTCACGCAGGTCGCCGCCGGCAAAGAAGGTTTTTTTCGCAGAGGTAATAATCACCCCTGCAATCTCGTCTTTTTCTTTCTCCAGACGCTCAACGACCGCTGCCATGGACTTGCCGTACAGCTCATTCATGGTATTGGCGGACTGGTTGGGGTCATCCATAGTCAGAACGACAATATTGTCCGCGTCTTTTTCCCAACGAATAGCAGTTTGTTCAGTCATATCTTTACTCCGAAATCGTTCGACGCGGCTTACAGACGCTCAATGATGGTGGCGATACCCATGCCACCGCCTACACACAAGGTGCACAATGCGAACTTCTTGTCGCGGCGCTCGAGTTCATCCAGTGCAGTACCCAGAATCATGGCACCGGTGGCCCCCAGCGGATGGCCCATGGCGATGGAGCCGCCATTAACGTTGGTGACTTCCGGGGTGATCTCCATATCTTTCATGAAACGCATGGCCACCGCCGCAAAGGCTTCATTAATTTCCCACAGGTCAATATCGCTGGCTTTCAAGCCGGCTTTTGCCAATGCTTTCTTGGCCGCCGGGCCCGGGCCCGTCAACATGATGGTGGGATCGGCACCACTGATAGCCGTGCAGACAATGCGACCACGGGCTTTCATGCCGTAATCCTTGCCCACTTTTTCGTTACCAAGCACTACCAGAGAGGCGCCGTCTACGATGCCGGAGGAGTTGCCCGCGTGGTGAACGTGGTTAATTTTTTCCAGCCAGTGATACTTCTGCAAGGCAACCGCATCAAAACCGCCCATTTCGCCCATCATGGCAAAAGACGGATTCAGCCCGGCCAGCGCATCAGCAGTGGTACCCGCGCGAACGTGCTCGTCGCGGTCCAGTACCGTCATGTCGTTCAGGTCTTTCACCGGCACCACGGATTTTTCGAAATAGCCCTTTTCCCAAGCATTGGCAGCACGGGCCTGAGACTCAGCAGCGAATTCGTCCACATCACGGCGGCTCCAGCCTTCGAGAGTGGCAATCAGATCCGCGCCAATCCCCTGGGGAACAAAGCCAGTCTTGTAGTTGGTAATCGGGTCCATTGCCCAGGCACCACCGTCAGAGCCCATCGGGATACGGCTCATGGATTCCACACCACCGGCGAGAATCAGGTCATCCCAACCGGAGGCCACTTTCTGGGCACCGGTGTTCACTGCTTCCAGGCCAGAAGCGCAGAAACGGTTCAGCTGGAAACCCGCAACGGTATCCGGCAGACCGGCTGCCAGAGCAGCAGTCTTGGCGATACAGGCACCCTGGTCACCGACCGGGGTCACCACACCCAACAGCACATCATCAATGCGGTTGGTATCCATATTTGGGAAACGGTCTTTTACTTCGTCGATCAGGCCTACTACGAGATCCAGCGGCTTAACCGTATGCAAAGAGCCATCTTTCTTACCCCGACCACGGGGAGTACGGATGGCATCATAGATATAGGCTTCGGTCATGGAACCTTCCTCTTGCCTCAGGCATGTATCAGCATTGGGCTGACGGGTTATGAAGGGCTTGGTTGCCCGGTTATAGGTGAGCAAGAGTGCCCCAGCCACCTCAATCTCTCAATGACATGAGTTAACAGGAGCCGTGAGCGGAACGGGCAAGGCTGCAATCCATTGAAAAAACGCATGTCATTGCGGCCAATGAACGGTGACTTGCCCATGGGTAAGGTCGCGATAATTCGCATAAGGAGTCAATGCTATGTCACACAGCACAGAAGTTTTCCGTTCACTACTGTCTTCCACGCTGCAACAGGGTCGCGGTATAGCCAGCAAAGGCCATAGCAACCGTCCGCAGCAACCACTGGAACTGTATGACATGGAAGGCTGCCCCTTCTGCAGGTTGGTTCGCGAAGCGCTAACCGATCTGGATCTGGATGCAATGGTCTTCCCGTGCCCCAAGGGGGGCGACCGTTACCGCCCGCTGGTGGAACGACTGGGTGGAAAACAGCAATTCCCCTATTTGATGGACCCCAATACCGGCGAAGCCCTGTATGAGGCTGCGGCCATCATTGAGTATCTCTATCAGCAATATGGCGGCCGCGCTGCCCCGAAAAGCTGGCAGCTACACCTGCGCACCGCCGCCGCAATCGCCGCATCCGCCCCCCGTGGCGGTCACGGTATTCGCAGCCTGGACAGCCGCGCTCCGGAACAGCCGCTGGAGCTGTACTCCTTTGAAGCCAGCCCTTTTGCCCGCTTGGTCCGCGAGCGATTGACAGAATTGCAGCTGCCTTACCTGTTGCGCCAGTGCGGGCGTGATCAGTGGCGTGACTGGGTGCTGCCGGTGCTCCGTAAATCGCTGGATATGGAGTATTCCCCCAGCCAGCGCAACCGGGTAGACCTATTGGCACGGGCCGGCAGGATTGCCGTTCCCTATTTGGTAGATCCGAATACCGGCAAAGAGCTGTTCGAATCCGAAGCCATTCTCGACTATCTGGACCAAACTTACGGCGCCTAATCCCACCGCCTTCCTTCAGCCATGACAGGGCACCGATAAATGGTGCCCTTGACTCTTCTACAGCGCACTTTTTAGTGCTATATATTCCAGTCACAGGCTTTCAGCATTCAACGCGCTGCGGGCCTGCAACTAGGGAATCTTCTTTAACGCTGGAAAGAGAGTGGCACCATGAGTCGTCGCCAATTTGATGACTACGACCCAAATGAATGGGAAGAAGAACACAAGCGTGCAGAGCGTGAACGCCGCAAGCGGGACGAGAAACGCAACAGACACGATGAGCAGGGAGAAAATGAGAGCCGGGACCGCCAACGTCCACAAGCTTACTGATTCTCTCCCGCACGGGTCACCGTAAGGGTTACGAAAGAGAGATATGCGATAGACAGGACAGCTGCGATGCACAGGGCATCGCAGTCGCCGGTCTCTTTCTCATTCTCCACGGGTAACCGGGCAATCCCACTATTCCCCGTAGTAGCGGCTTACCCAAGTATCACCCGCATCACCCGCATAGCAGGTTGCCGCATCCTCTCCATTGTAAAACGAAACCTGCCCCACCCGTGGCCAAGCAACCTTGCCATAACGGTTCCGCTTCCACATGCCATTGGCAAGCCCCGGAAACTGAAAGACACCGTCAACACAAAAGATTGGAAGGTTTGCGGCGGTATACTTTTCCCGCCAAGCAAAACCCAGGCCGGGGATATTCAGAGTATCCCCTATTGATTCCTTATTTGCGTAAAATTGCATATTAAAGCGCACTTGGACCGGACTTCTATCATCTCTCTCCCAGCTTAGAGAGTCGCTGTCAACTCACTGCCAGTTCCCGCCCGTTTTGTGTACCATTGCAGTCAGTCGAGATGAAATTTGTGGAGCAGTTCCATGGCCTCCGATGATGACCTGTTCCGCCAAGAAATGGCGGACGTAACGCCGATAAAGCCGGATAACCGGGTACTGGAACGCGCGCCGCGCAAAGACTCTATCCGTGAACAGCTACGCCGTGCCGCCGCCGTGGACGACCGCAAAGACAACAATCCGCTGACGCTCCCTGAACAGGTGCCACAAGTAGGCCCCATGGATATCATCGGATTGAAAAAAGATGGCGTGCAGGAAGGCGTATATCGCAAATTACGACTCGGAAAGTATGATGCCCAGGATCTGCTGGATTTGCACCGGGTCCGCCTCATGGAAGCACGGGATCAGGTTCAGGCCTTTCTGGAAAATGCCCATAACAATGGCATGCGTACCGTCCTGATCAGTCACGGCAAGGGCCTGCACAGCGAACGCCCCGGTTTTCTGAAAAGCTATGTCATTCACTGGCTTGACGAGAGCCACCTGGTGCTGGCCTACCACAGCACCCCCGCCAGCCGAGGCGGCAGCGGCGCCACCCAAGTACTGGTGCGCAAAAACAGCCAAGCCCGACAGAAAAACCGAGAGTTTTTTATCGAAGCCGGAAAACAGCAGAGGTAGTTCCAACTCAGCGTTGAAAAGCACGCAGATCGTGAACAAACCAGATGAAACCCGCTTGCCCCTCGCTGCAATATGAGCGCCCACACTTCATTCGCTCTTTCTACTCTGCCAACGGCCAGCGAGCGCTGACCCTGAACGTTAAAAGCCCTCGTGCTTGTAAACTTCCATCTGCGAAATTTCAGCTCTTTACCGCTTAATCCGGTTTAAACCATTGATCGCCGCCACCCGATACGCCTCTGCCATAGTGGGGTAGTTGAAGGTGGTATCGATAAAGTACTCCAGCGTATTGTTTTCACCTGGCTGACGCATGATGGCCTGACCCACATGGACGATCTCCATGGCCTGATAACCAAAACAGTGGATCCCCAGCACCGCCAACGTCTCACGATGAAACAGGATCTTCAGCATCCCTACCCGCTCACCGGTAATCTGCGCTCGGGCCAGATTCTTGAAGAAGGCCTGTCCCACATCGTAAGGTACCTTGGCTTCGGTCAGCTCCTGTTCCGTACGCCCCACGCTGCTGATCCCAGGGATAGTGTAAATGCCGGTAGGCACATCCGTTACCTGGCGGACTTCATCGCCGGCAATGGCCGCCGCGCAAAAGCGCCCCTGGTCATAGGAAGCACTGGCCAATGACGGCCAACCCACCACATCCCCCACCGCATAGAGGGTATCGGCTTCAGTCTGGTAGCGTTCGTTAACCTTGAGCTGTCCACGGTTATTGGCTTTAACGCCCACATTTTCCAGGCCAATACTCTGTGTATTACCGGAACGACCGTTACACCACAGCAAGGCATCCGCGCGCAGCTTTTTGCCGGATTCCAGCTCCAGGGTCACGCCATCGTCATCGGCCTTCACCCGCTTATAATGTTCCCCCTGGCGAATGGTGCAGCCTTGCTCACGCAGGTGATAACTAAGTGCATCGGAAATTTCTGTATCCAAAAAATCCAGCAAGTGCTCGCGAGAGTTCACCAAGTCAACACGAATGCCCAGCCCGGTGAAGATGCAGGCATATTCCGAACCGATCACCCCAGCACCATAAATCAGGATATGCCGTGGCGTATGATCCATGGTCAAAATGGTGTCCGAGTCATAGATACGCGGATGGGAAAAATCCACATCTTCCGGATGATAGGGGCGAGACCCGGTAGCCACCAAAATATTATCCGTTTTGAGCAAGTGCTGGCGGCCCTCGTGATCGTCCACTCTAACTTCGCTTGGTGAAAGGATCTCGCCCCGACCGGCAAACACGGTGACGCGGTTACGCACGTAGAAATCCGTTCTTACTTGAACCTGTGAATCAATCACTTCCCGGGTACGGGCAATCAGATCCTGCCAGCGGATTTCTCGGGGCTTGAGGATCCCCCGCAGCAAGGGGTTACGCTGGGTACGAATTACCTGCCGTACCTGATGTCTCAGCGCCTTGGAGGGAATAGTGCCCCAATGGGTACAATTTCCTCCCAGTGACGACTGGTCTTCAATAATGGCTACTTTCAGATCTTTTTTGGCGGCCTGCATGGCAGCCGCTTCTCCCGCAGGGCCACTACCAATGACAACAAGGCCCCAACCAGCACTGATATCCATTTACCTCTCCTTAACGGCTTGCCCCCTGAGTATAAATGATTACAAGCCGTTAGCGGGCCGCAAGCGCAAGGCGCAGGAGTTAATCTAAAGCCAAAGTATAGTAAGGAAATAAGGCATGAATGAAACAAACGCAAAAAGCATCACGGGAATCCGCAGTTGTCGCAAATTCAGGAACCGGTTATGGCCGTTCGCTGAAGGTATACGCCTCGGCGGGCACGCAGAATGTTCTCAAAAAGTGCCGTCTCTCTTTACCACGGGCAAGGGGGGCTGAAACATGGCAGAAGTTCTTCTCAAGCGCCTTAAACGAGCGTTTTACCAACCCAACGCATGCTTCACAAAAGGAATAGTGACAGGGCGTTGCTGCGCCAAAGCCAAATGATCCAATTTTGCCAGCAGGGCCATCAAGGCACCTGCGGAGCGCTCACTGCGCAATACAATATAATGGGCCACTTCCGGCTCCAGTCGCAATCCTCTCGCCTTGGCCCTGTCCTGTAATAACGCCTGCAAGTCACCATCTTCAAGAGGCATCAACCGATAAATCGGCCCTGCAGCCAACCGAGTGGCCAGGTCGGGCAGCATTAACTCCATGGCGGCCGGTGACGCATTGGCGGTGACCAATAAACGCCCCCCCAAGGACATCAACCGGTTATAAAGATGAAACAGGGCCTCTTCCCAGGCAGGCAGCCCAGCGAACAACTGGCAATCATCAATAGCCAGCAGCCCAAACTGCTCCATGGATTCCAGCACCTCGGGCACCAGTGGAATGATCTCGCGGGCAGGCAACAGGCAGGCATCCACGCCATTGTGCTGGGCCAGACGCACTGCGCCTTCCAGCAAATGGCTTTTGCCCTGCCCATCGCCGGCCCAGAAAAAGGCTTGGCGATCAGCCCCCTGAACAGCCTCATATAGTCCGGCCAAGGCGGCGCCGTTCGGACCCGCGTGGAAGTTATCCAGAGCGTTACCCTCACGGAGCTGCAGGGCCAAAGGAAGTTGCGCGCTCATGAATTCAACGCCAGCAATAATGCCATTGAGGGCCGGACACAACCGCACCCGAGCAGACCTTCAACCGGGGAGACAGCTCCAGCAAATTGCGTAGCTGCTCATCACTGGCACTGAAATCCAGCCCGAAGGTCAGCGTAGTCGCAGACACTTGCACCAGTGAGGCACGACGCATCCCGCTCAGGCCTCCCAGAAATTGCTGCAACGCAAACCAGTCCTGAAGCTGATCAACCTCATCCACCACCAGCAACGTGCGCAGGTCCTTCATCTCGCCTTTCACAGCATAGCGCTCGGCCAACTGGTCGGTGACGTTGCCGATCAAGGCCGTCACCGCCTCTTCGCTGTTCGCGGTCTTTTCCCTGCCCTCTTCCAGGGTGCTCTCGTCCTTCAATACCCGCCAACTCACTCTGGTCGGTTCCCCCTGGTAGAGCACCGCAGCGACAATCAATTCGTGGGAATAACGGCTGGAGGCGTCGCGTAACTGCTGATCAAAACGGCCACGGATGTCAGCCACATTCAGGTGCTCCTGGTCTTGGTTATCCCACTCGGGGATGACCAAGGTCAGCCCACGCCGCTGGGCCTCAGCGATCAGTTGTGCGTATAGCGGGTGGCCTTGCACCACCATTTCACCACGGCTCGCCCCCTGATCCACCAACCACAGTAGCACCCGGGGACGGGGCATGCCCCACACCGAAGCACCTTGGTCTGCCATGAAGGCCATCAGGCCATTCACATCGTAGCGAACCTGCAAGACACTGCCACCCTCCAGAGTGCTGTAGTCATAGCGAGTCACCCAACGGTCCAGCTGCGCCGCTGCCTCGCTGGCTAGGCTCTTATCCAGCACATCACGTTGGCCGCTCAGACGCACCAACATCTGCTCCAGACCTTCCGACAGCGCATCCTGCCGTTGTGTTTCGCCACGACCATCCACCGGCACCTGCACCGTATCCAGTGATTGCGCTTGCGCCAGCAAGCTCCATCCCAATAACACGGTCAACAATCCAATCCAACGCATGGGCGCTCATTCCAACCGAAAATTAAAGCGAGCTATTATCACCTATTCATCAGACCCACGCGAACCCGTTTGCGGTCAATGACAGAGTAAATTGAAGAACCGTAGAGGTTTGATCATCGATAAAACGTGCTTTACCCACTCAAGCGCCAAAGCAGAGGTTCCCCAGCAGGCTGGCCGGTTGCTAGAATACCCGCCTTCACCCATCCGGAGCCCCCCATGACCGAACAAAAACGGCCACTGACGTACCGTGACGCAGGCGTCGATATCGACGCCGGTAACGAGCTGGTTAAACGCATCGCCCCTGTTGCCAAGCGGACCCGACGCCCGGAAGTCCTCGGCGGTCTTGGTGGTTTCGGCGCCCTGTGCGAGCTGCCCACCAAGTACAAAAACCCGGTTCTGGTTGCTGGCACCGATGGCGTCGGCACCAAACTGCGGCTAGCCATTGATCACAATCGCCACGAAAAAGTCGGCGTCGACCTGGTCGCCATGTGCGTCAATGATCTTATCGTGGGCGGAGCAGAACCCCTGTTCTTCCTGGATTACTACGCCACCGGCAAACTGGATGTAGAGATTGCCACCAGCGTAGTAACCGGTATTGGCGAGGGCTGCGAGCTGGCAGGTTGTGCCTTGATCGGCGGCGAAACCGCGGAAATGCCCGGCATGTATGAAGGCGAAGACTATGACTTGGCCGGTTTCTGTGTCGGCGTGGTGGAAAAGGATGGCGTACTGGATGGCAGCAAGGTGGAAGCCGGCGACAAGCTGATTGGCCTGGGCGCTTCCGGCCCTCATTCCAACGGCTACTCCCTGATTCGTCGGATCATGGCTCAGGCTGAAACCGACATCGATCTGGACGGCAAACCACTGATTGAACACCTGCTGGAACCCACCCGCATTTACGTTAAATCCTTGCTCAAACTGATTGAGCAGGTACCGGTCCATGCCATGGCCCACATTACCGGCGGCGGCCTGCCAGAAAACCTCCCCCGGGTTCTGCCGGACAATACTCGTGCTGTAATCGATACTAAGAGCTGGGAGTTCCCGGCAGTGTTCCAGTGGCTTCAGCAGGAAGGCCAAGTCCCTGCCTTCGAAATGTACCGGACCTTTAACTGCGGCGTGGGCATGGTTATTGCTATACCAGCCAGCCACGTTGATAACGCTCTCGCCCTGCTGGAAGCAGAAGGTGAAAACGCCTTCTTGATCGGTGAAATTCAGGCAGGCGACGGCCAGCCAGACGTCGTTCTGGATGGATTGCCAGAGTGACTCACCGGCTAGCGGTATTGATTAGCGGCTCAGGCACCAACCTGCAGGCGATTATGGATGCCCGCCAGCACGGTAATCTCGATGCCGAGATTGCCGTGGTATTTTCCAATCGAGCCAACGCTGCAGGCTTGGAGCGAGCGTCCCTGGCGGGGATTCCCACCGCCAGCCTGGATCACCGTGATTACCCGAGCCGGGAAGAATTCGACCAGGCCATGATCAACCTGCTCACCCCCTATGCTCCGGATACCGTAGTGCTGGCCGGCTTTATGCGCATTCTCTCCAGTGTTTTTGTACGCCATTACGCTGGACGCTTAATCAACATTCACCCTTCGCTGCTGCCCAAGTATCGGGGCTTGAATACCCATGCTCGCGCCCTGGAAGCCGGCGATGGCGAACACGGCTGTTCCATTCATTTTGTTACCGAAGAATTGGATGGCGGCCCACTGATTGCCCAAGCCCCACTTCCGGTACAAACGAACGATACCGTTGATTCCCTGTCCAAACGTGTACAACAACGCGAACACTACCTCTATCCTCAGGTGTTGCAATGGCGTGCACAAAATAGACTGGAACTGACCGACAACGGAGTGTTACTGGATGGCAAGCCTCTCCCTGCACAGGGTTATATCCTCGTGTAACCCACTTATTCTCGCTGGGATTATGCTGGTGAGCCTCACGTTCTCTTCCGCCGCCATCGGGGGGGAGACGCCGCCCCCCTTTAAACTGGATTATCGCCTGAAAAGCGAAGGCATTCCCTTCAGCATTGCGGCTCACCGCTCTCTCAGCCAGGTTCAGGACGGGCTCTGGAAAATAGAAGTCCACGCCAAAAACTGGCTCGGTGAAATCCGCGAAACCGCCTTGTTTAACTGGCAGGGGTGCACCCCGCTAAGCAATTACTATGGCTATAAGCGCCGCGGTCTGGGCAAAGTAAAAGAAGCCAAACTGCATATCGACCGCCAAACGGGCGTGGCCGCCAGTGAACGCACCGACAAACCCATGCGTAGCTACGATGTGAGCAACAACGCCACCGACGAGCTTTCTGTCTCCCTGGCCCTGCAGTGCGAACTGCGCGAGGGCGCCCACGAGGTAGAACTGCAGGTGGCCGACGAGCGCGCCCAAAAGACCCACCACTACACTGTCACCGGCCGGGAGACTCTCACCATTGATGGTGACCGGGTGGAAACTCTAAAGGTACAGCGACTACGGGACAAGGACAGCGAGCGACAAACTTACATGTGGTTCGCGCCAGATCATGACTATACGCTGGTGCAACTAATGCAGAAGAACGGCGATGGCGAACACCTGATGACCCTGCAGTCATTGGGAGGGCTCTGAACGTGCGGTTAGCCCCCCTACTGTTGCTGATCGTTAGTAGCCTGGCCGTAGCTAACGAGCCTCTTGCTCCGTTTTCCGCTGAATTTCGCATTTATGTGAACAAGTTACCCACGCCGGTTAAAGCCGAGCTGATACTTGAGCCCGCAGAGGGCGACGACTATTACCACATGCAGCTCAAGGCAAAATCGTTTCTGCTCAGTAATACAGAAGAAAGTTACTTTCACTGGCGCGACTGCCAACCTCGTACCACCCGATACGTGCATGAGTTCAAAGGCTTTGGCCAAAAGCGCTTCCACCACATGGATTTCCAGTGGAACCCACCAAGGGTGCACAATGAATCGGAAGACGATAAGGAAAGCCAAGATATCCCCGCCGATACTTTAGACGAGCTAACCATCCTGCTACGAGGACGCTGCGTGTTCGCCACCGGCGACAAATCCTATTCGGTGACCAGCGCCTACGGCGATAAGGTTCGCGAACATCATTTCGAAGTGATTGACCGGGAAACGCTGAAAACCCCGCTGGGCAAGCTGGACACCCTGCTAGTGGAAAAGAAACGCACCGGAGACAGCAAAGAAAAACGGCGCACCCTATTTTGGGTAGCACCGCAGCTCAATTATATGGTCGTCCAGGCGAAACACATTGAAAGCACGCTGTTGAAAGCCGACATGATCATGATCGACTACAACGGCCCGGAGCCGGAATCAGCACTCGCTGATTAAGCGCGCGGCAGGGTCACGCCACGTTGCCCCTGGTATTTACCCGCCCGGTCCCTATAAGAGGTTTCACACACCTCATCGGATTCAAAGAACAGCATCTGCGCCACCCCTTCGTGGGCATAGATTTTTGCCGGCAGAGTCGTGGTGTTGGAGAACTCCAGCGTTACGTGCCCTTCCCACTCCGGCTCCAGCGGTGTTACGTTAACGATAATGCCGCATCGCGCATAGGTGGATTTCCCCAAGCAAATAGTCAACACATTGCGAGGGATACGGAAATATTCCACCGTGCGTGCCAGCGCAAAAGAGTTCGGCGGAATAATGCAATACTCCCCTTTCACATCTACAAAGCTGCGCTCATCAAACGCTTTTGGGTCCACCGTGGCCGAATGGATATTGGTGAACACTTTGAACTCATCGGCACAGCGCACATCGTAGCCATAGCTGGACACACCATAAGAGATCAGTTTTTCACCGTTCTCATCCGCACGAACCTGCCCAGTCTGAAATGGCTCAATCATGCCTTTCTCTGCGGCCATGCGGGAAATCCAGCGATCCGATTTAATAGTCATTTACGCCTCAATGTTCCAAAGTAGTTAGCGTTCAAGCGGCCAATGGTATAGGTGGCACGCTACAAGCGACAAGCGACAACGGGCAAGAAGTTACGCCATGCGCAGTCAGGCTGCACGTGCTGAACCGTATCGCTCACATTGCAGCTTGGGCCCTATGCCTGCTGCCGATTGACTACGGCCTTGCATGCGTCTTGTCTTCTCAATGCTGCACGATATTTGGAAACGCTCGGTTTCCCGCCTCGGTCAGTGACAAGCGCGCTGCCATGCGCCGCGCCGCCACACGGTAAAGCGCTGCTTCTTCGCTGTCGGGAAAGGCATGCACCACCGGCTCGCCTTTGTCCGCTTGTTCGCGGATGCGTAGCGACAACGGCAGTGCGGCCAGTAATTCGGTATCGTACTGCGCCGCCATTTTGCCGCCACCGCCCTCACCGAAGATGGCCTCCTGGTGTCCGCACTGGCTACACACATGCATGGCCATATTTTCAAGAATCCCCAGCACCCGGATATCCACCTTGCGGAACATTTCCACCCCCTTAATGGCATCCAGTAAAGCAATGTCCTGGGGCGTGGTAATCACCACAGCGCCGGCCACAGGAATTTTTTGCGCCAGAGTGAGCTGAATATCTCCGGTACCCGGTGGCAAATCCACTAACAAGTAGTCCAGCTCATGCCAGCGGGTCTGCTCCATCATCTGCACCAGCGCGCCGCTGGCTTTCGGCCCACGCCACACCACCGGCGTCTGCTGGGTTGTCAGGTAGCCCATAGACATGGTCTGCAAACCGTAGGCATCCACCGGCACAAAGAATTTACCTTCCAGCAGTTGCGGTCGAGTACCGTCGGGCAATCCCAACATCAACGGCTGACTGGGCCCAAACACATCCGCATCGAGCAAGCCCACCCGGGCGCCCTCTGCCTGCAAAGCCAACGCCAGATTCACCGCCGAAGTGGATTTTCCCACCCCACCCTTACCGGACGCCACAGCAATAATATTAGCCACTTGATCCCGAGCCGGCAGGCTGCTTTGTGCCCGGTGCGGCACAATATGGCTTTCCACGTTCAATGACAGCGAGCGCGTCTCAAGCACCGGCGCCATATGCGCGTGAAGGGCATCAATCAAGGCCCCACGTATACTCTCGCAAGGGAACCCCAACATCACCGTGGCCGACACCGACTCCTCGCTCACCTGAAACGCACTAACAGCACTCACATGATCCAGGCTGACACCCAGATCATCGGGGATAAAATCGCCCAGCTGCTGTCGAATGCGTTGTTCCTTTTCATTCATGGCTGTACTCATGCCCGTACTCACCGATTGCCTCTGCTTCACGAGCTGCGATGATAGGGGCTAACGGACTAACAACCAAGGGTGCCTTTGCCCTGCGTTTTTTAAGAAGAAACCATTGATTCAAATGGTCTGTACAGCATAAGTTGCGTAAACCTGACCGATAAGCAAAATAGAGCTTTGCCGCTTGCACGGCAGCACAAGGAGATGTCATGAAAGTTGTATCCGCTGCGACCCTATTGATCGTCGGCACACTGGCCTTGGCCGGTTGTGATAACACCACCGTCAACAGCACCCGCGACAGTATTACTGTGTCCGGTAACGGCGCAATCAGTGCCCAACCCGATCGTTTCATGGTCATTGCCACCGCCAGCCAGAAGGGCGATGACATGGCCGAGATGAAAGACCAGGTAGATGATGCTGTCAGTAATATGCTGGACTTGGCGGACGACCTGGATATTGAAGAAAAGTCCGTCACTGCCAGCACCATGCGCATCACTCCCCAGTGGCAGTATCAACCCGAGCGCAAATTACTCGGCCACCAAATCAGCCGCGAAGTGAGCTTTCAGGTAGACGGCCTTGAAACCTATGCTGAACTGCTGGAAGGATTGGCCGAGCAAGGGGTGCGCAACATCCGGCCCGCTGGCGCTCAAGTGAGCAACCGCGACAAACTGGCTAAAAAAGCGTTGGAAAAAGCGGTTGAAGATGCTCGCGAACGGGCAGAAATCATTGCCGAAGCTGCGGACCGCGATCTGGGCGAAGCCTTTCAAATTCAGGCCCAGGGTATTAACTCTCCGCAGCCTGTAATGATGATGGCGCGGGCCAAGGATAGCGGTGCAGCGGAAAGTTACCGCCCAGGCGAAACGGAAATTTCCGCTCAGGTACAAATCACTTTTGAACTAGACTGATCAGGCATCGTCATGGACGCATTGGGCCAGATTTGTAGCGCTGCACTTCAACAATACCTGGCCCACGCAGACGCCCGTGGGCTGGATACGAGTGCCGCACTGCAACACGCCAATCTGGACCCGGTGCATATCCAACAGCCGGATACCCGCATCCATGGTCAGCATTTTCAGACCTTACTGCACGCTCTTATCGAGCAATCCTGCGACCCCCTCTTCGGTTTACATACCTCTGAATTCGTGCAGCCGGGCTCTTATAATGTCATGGGCTACATTGCCATGAGTGCCAGCACACTCCAGGAAGCCCTGTCGAAAGTCAGCCTGTATGAAAAGCTGGTAGGCGACATGGGCACCACGCAAACCACCCTTGATGCCCATCAGGCCGCGATCCGCTGGGATTGCCTGTACCGAGAACAACCGGCGCGCCAGCACCTGATTGATAACGTGCTTGGCTCCTGGGTGCGCTATGCCCGCTGGCTCACTGGCAACGACCAGTTGGCACCGGATCAGGTCTGGCTGGAGCACCCCGCCCCACCGGCCGCCCAAGTGGATGAATACCGGCGCGTATTTCTTTGTGATGTGCTGTTCGAACAACCCTGTTCCGCTTTGGTGGGCCCCCCACAGTTACTCCAGCAACCCATCCGCCAACCAGATCCGCTGTTGCTCTCCACTCTGGAAGCCCACGCCATCCAGCAGCTGAATCAGCTGGGCGTAGACACCCATCTCAGCCAACGGGTGAAGCAATGTATCCAGGACGCCATCGGCCATTCCTTGCCGCGTAAGGAAACCGTCGCCGAACGGCTAGGCATGAACGTTCGTACCCTGCACCGCCGGCTAGCCGACGAACAGCAGAGCTGGCAAAAGCTGCTTGATTCCGTGCGACTGCAACAGGCACGGCACCTGCTCACCACCACCAGCTTGCCCCAGGCCGACATTGCCGCAGCCCTGGGTTATTCCGATATTCGCTCTTTTCAGCGCAGCTTCAAACGCCATACCACCATGACCCCTGGGCAGTACCGAAACACGCCCAAAGATACGCAAATAAGCTCATAGCTGCGGGCATTATTATTTCCTCCCCAGCACTTTTTATCCTACAAGCCCTTAAATCTTGCCCCTACCCCTGTCTATACTGACATCAGTCAATGACAACAACTCATGGTGGAGAGCCTCAATGAAAGGCACCCTCAAACAGCTCGAACGCGCCATCGACAAGGCGACTACCTACGATGAATGGTATGAAGCCAGCCAGGAACACGACCGCCTTTCCGGCGCGGACAGATGGAAAGAGGTGGACCGCTCGCCCTACTACGACTATGAATTAATTCGTAACCGACTCTGGCAGATTCGTCAGGCCCGCGAGCGAAACGACGTGAATAAGCTGGTTTTCCATTTGCACGAAGGCCTGCATGGCAACTTGGGCAACATCTCCAACCCTCGCCTTTATCAACACAGCCGTGTAGGTACTAAACGCCTCATCGAAAACTATCTTAGCGAAGTTTCCACTGCGCTGAATTACCTGTGTGATGGCAACTTCAAGGAATTCGGGCTAAAGGAAAAACTCGACTTTTTTGAAACCACCGGCCAGGCTTTCGGGCAAAGCTGCCTGATGTTATCCGGCGGTGCCGCGCTGGGCCTATTCCATATTGGTGTGGCCCGCTGCCTGTGGAAACAAAATTTGCTGCCCTCAGTAATATCCGGTTCCAGTGCTGGCAGCATCATTGCTTCGGTTGTGGGCACCCATAATGATGAAGCGTTAAAAGTAAAACTGGAGCCGGAAAACATCTATCTGGAAGCATTCAAGGTGCTGGGCTGGAAGGGCCTGGTGCGTGGCACGCCGGTACTCGATGGCGACCACTTGGAAGCCTGCCTGGAAGAAAACATCTCCGACATGACCTTTGAAGAGGCCTATCGGCACACCGGGCGCGAAATCAACATTACCGTCAGCCCCTATGATCGTAACCAGCGTGCTCGCCTGCTGAACTGGCGCACCTCCCCCAACGTGCTGATCCGCAAGGCCTCGCTGGCCTCTTGCGCTATTCCCGGCATCTACCCGCCCGTTTCCCTGTGGGCGAAGAATATCGATGGCGAGCGCGTACCTTACATTCCTGGGCGCAAATTCGTCGATGGCTCCATTGTTGACGATCTTCCCATCCGCCGGTTGGCACGCCTCTATGGCGTCAACCACTCCATCGTCAGCCAAACCAACCCCCATATCGTGCCCTTCCTGTCGCGCAACGAAAACACCGACAGCTCCCTGAGCACACTGGGCGATTGGGCTTTGCGCAACGTGTCCATGAACCTGCGCTATGGCTTACAACTGGTAAAGCACCGGGTAGCTTCCAACGACCTTGGGCTGATGATTGACAAGGCAAAAAGTATGGTGACGCAGAAATACATTGGTGACATCAACATGATCCCTCCCCGCCAACCACTCAATGCCCTGCGGATTCTGAATAACCCCACCCTGCAAGATGTGCAAACCTATATCCGCAAAGGTGAAAAAGCGACCTGGCCAAAACTCGACATGGTTGCCAACACCACATGCATAAGCCGCACCTTCCGCGACTGCCGCGCACGCCTGGACCGCATTGAAGAACGCATGCTGGACCGAGTAAACATGACTTCGATAGCTAACCAGTGAGCCTCGCCACGGCAACAACAACTGAAAGCCGTGCTTGCCTCACCGTGTGCCCATTATTAATAACAAACCCGCTGGCCCCGAACGTGGCCAGCGTGGGGGCAGCTAGTCAGCAAGGTGATCTTTAGGGCGCGCATGTCATCATCGCATGGAGCGCACCGAACAAAGCCCGCCATCGCCAGATCAAACCGGTGCACCGTGCGGCGCTCTTACCCTGCTTATCCGAACTGAACTCAAACGCCAGTCACAAGGCACAAGGCCTAACGCACCACCGGCAAATCAGACCAGCGGCTGGTATAGGCCGGAGACAGATGCGCCCTGCGCATGGCCCAGGTGCTGTGCTGATTTCCCTGCATCCCCCGCCCCGCCAACCACACCTTACCCACACCACTCTGGTTGATGCTATCCATGACGGCCATTAACGCTTCCCCGCGCCGGCCAGTCTCCGGTTCTGCAGGTCGCTGCGTGGCAAATAATCCGCACTGCACCTGATCACGCCCGCGCAGATCCGTGAGGATCACGCCCGCCTTGCCATAGCGATAGCCCGGCCGCCATAACTGCGCTAGCAACGCCTGCGCCTGACGCACCACCAAGCGGGTATCTGCCGTGGCTGGCGACAACGCAGCACTGAGTGTATCCGGGAACAACTGCTGTGGTTTGCCCATGGGGGCGGTGCGCAAATACACCGTCACCCTGCCTGCATATAGCCCCTCCTTACGCAGAGACTCCATGGCCCGGGAAACAAAATCACTCAGTGCCTGGCGCAACGGCGGCAATGCCGCCACCGGCTCACCAAAAGAACGGGAATGAATCACTTGCTGACGGGGCGAAGGCTGGGTGTCCAAAGACAAGCAAGGCTCCCCGTTCAGCTCCCGCACCAACCGCTCCTGTACCACGGAAAAACGCTGGCGGATCATCCCGACATCGGCCCGAGCCAGATCCAGCGCCGTGTTGATACCCAGCGCCTCAAAGCGCCCACGTAACCGCCGCCCCACTCCCCATATCTGGGAAATCGGGGTTAACGACAACAGCTTGTCGCGACGCAAGGGGTCGCTGAGCACCACCACGCCGCCCGTGGCCGGGTAACGCTTGGCCGCATGGTTGGCTAACTTGGCCAGCACCTTGGTGGGCGCCACACCCACACACACCGGCACGCCCACCCAGCGATCGATACGTGCGCGAATCTGCTGGGCCAGGGGCAGTAGTTCAGCCGTTTTCATCAACGACACATCCAGAAACGCCTCATCAATGGAATAGACTTCTACCCGAGGTACCAACGTTTCCAGAGTTGCCATCACCCGCTGGGAAATATCCCCATACAGGGCATAGTTGGAAGAAAACACCGCTACCTTGTGCCGGCGGATCAAGTCGTGGGCCTGGAACAGTGGCATCCCGGTTTTCACCCCTAACACTTTGGCTTCCACAGACCCGGCCACAATGCAGCCATCATTATTCGACAGCACCACCACCGGCCTGCCCTGCAGATCCGGGCGAAACACACGCTCACAGGCAGCGTAAAAGCTATTGCAATCAACCAGCGCAAACATAGCCGTTACTCACCCGCGAGCAAACGCCCACCACCGCGCAAGGTGTGCAGGGAAAACGTGACCACGCCGAACAAATCCAGCCCTTCTTCTCCGATCAGAATCGGCGCATAAGCCGCATTTCTCGGCTTGAGCATGGGCACAGGAAGCAACTGCAGCTCCTTTACTGTGAACTCGCCTTCCAGCGACGCTACCACCACGTCACCCGCCACCGCTTCCAGAGAACGATCCACAATCAGGATGTCACCGGAATAAATGCCGACATCCACCATGGAGTCGCCCTCTACCCGTAGCAAGAAGGTGGACGCCGGATGGCGAATACACAATCGGTTCAGATCAAGATGCTCATCCAGATATCCCTGGGCCGGGGACGGAAATCCGGCAGAAACAGGTTCACTGAAAAAAGGCAGGGAAGACATGGCAATACACCGCAAACAAGCAATCGGTAAAGCATGACAATATACTGACCATATGTACAGCACAAGGAAACCAAACCGCATTCAGCGTTACATCACACCGCAATGGCTCACAAAAACCGACAAAAATACCAAGCAACTACTATCCACCCTCTGCAACGGCTGGCGTAACGTGTTGGCAAAAATACTAGAGAACCAATGGATGCATACCGATAATCATCACCGCTGGATGTACGATTTTCTGGATGAAATGGGCCTTCCCCTCAGAGCCGAACTCTTAGGCTATGTGCTGTACGAACCGCAGCAAAATGCCTTTATCGCTGGCAACAACACCGTAACGGCCCCCTCATCCCCCCAGCCACTGGTGAAACCTTGTGCCTGGGCGCACTGCTACCCCTGTATCGTGCAGGCTAGCAATGCCGCTAATACATTGGGAACAGAATACGAAATCCATGCGCTTTTCCAGCTCGACAGCCGCTATCTGTCCTGTCCGCTATAATTAATTCACCGGGTCGCGAGGGCCACCCTGAATCAATCGAGAATGCTCCAGACATTAAAAAACCGCCTAAAGGCGGTTTTTTAATGTCTGGAGCGGGTGAAGAGAATCGAACTCTCGTATGCAGCTTGGGAAGCTGCCGTTCTACCATTGAACTACACCCGCAAAGCCGAAACGGCAATATAGTCAAAAGCCGCTGGCTTGGCCAGCGCTGAAGAGCAATCTTGTGTTTTGCGCAAACGGCGCTTTTCAACAGCATGGCGGCAGACAAACAAAGCAGTTGCCAGCCTTCACTTCTGTGCGTATAGAAGAACAAAGACAAACAACAAATGTACATCAGCGAAAGAAGGACATTGACATGCCCGTGGCATTTATCAGTGGAGGCCGAGGATTCCTCGGTGGGCATATTATCGACCAGCTTCTCGACAAACAGTGGGAGGTGGTTGCCCTGGTGCGCCCCAACAGTGATGCCAGCACCTTGCATGCAAAAAAGGGGGTGTCCGTCGTTCAGGCACCGCTAGACAATGCCACCGAACTGGCTCTGGTCATGCCCGCGGCGCCCGATGCGGTTTTTCACGTGGCGGGCAACACCAGCCTGTGGCGCCGGGGTAATGCACAACAATACAAAGACAACGTCCTCGGCACCCAAGCCATGGTTAGCGCCGCCCTGAAAAATGTGGCCGGTCGCTTTATTCATACCTCCTCCATTTCCGCCTGGGGCATTCAAGATACCCCCATCAATGAACAGACCCCTTCCAATGCCGCCAATGACTGGATCGGCTACAACCGTACCAAGTTTCTGGCCGAACAGGAGGTGGAAAATGGCATTCGCCAAGGGCTGGATGCTGTAATCATGAACCCCTGCGGCATCATCGGCGCCGGCGACACCCACAACTGGTCGCAGATGATTCGCATGATTAACGACGGCAAACTCCCCGGGGTGCCGCCTGGCGGTGGAAACTTCTGTGCGGTGGAAGAAGTGGCGCGGGCCCACATTGCAGCCCTTAAGCATGGCATCTGTGGCGACCGCTATATTCTGGCCGGTGTGGAAGCCAGCTTCCTGACCTTGGTACAGACCATTGCTGAGCAACTGGGGCGCAAGGCTCCACGGCGCACCGTCCCCCCGGCACTACTCAAACTGGCGGGCCAGCTCTACCCCATCGGCAGTCTGTTCACCGGTAACGAACCCAGCCTGACCCCGGAAAAAGTCGCACTGGTTACCAGCCGGGTCCATGCCGATGGCAGAAAAGCCGTAGCGCAACTGGGGTTTGATGATCAGGTACCCTTGGCCACCATGCTGGAAAACTGCATCGCCTGGATGGCCCAGGAACGCATGCTGTAACCGCCAGCGTGTAATCTCACGACAATACTGCCCGGTAGACACGGAAACGGGTGGTTTCGCTGGCCACCTGCACATGGCTGAAAGCATCATCCAGCCACTGCACATAGGGGAGCTCCCGATTGGCAACCAGCCATAACACGCCACCCGGCTTTAGATAGGTGGGCGCCTCGGCAATTAGCCGGCGGGTAATATCGGTAGTACGCTGACGGCGATCGTGGAATGGCGGATTGGTGACCACCATATCCACCCGCCCCTGAATGGGGGAAAACAAATCCCCCCCCATGATTCTGCCTTGCAGGCCGTTGCGTGCCAGGCTTTCAGTGCTGGCTGTTACGGCACTGGCGCTCACATCCACACCCTGAACCTGCCAGCCATGACGGGCCAGCCAGACGCTGATAACCCCTGCCCCACACCCCATATCAATAACTTTGCCGGGCTTACCCAGGTTGTGCCCCTCCATGGCCTGCAGCAGCAGAGCACTGCCCTCGTCCAGACGGCCATGGCTGAACACCCCCGGATAACTCACCGCTTCCTGGCCTGCTACCTCAAGCACCTCTCCCCAGGCGTTCAAGGACTGCTTTTCGCCAGGTTGCAATAAACCACTATAGAGTTTGCAGTGGCGGGCACTGTCCTCCAGCACAGACACATCCACATGGGCATCCAGATACTTCAATGCACCCCTAATCCCCCCTTTTGCCGGGCCAATCAGCCACAGCTCCGTGGGTTCAGCGATCTCGCCGGCTAACCAGTTGAGCAGAAACCGTAACCGCTCAAGCGACTTCGACAACGGCAGCACCAGCAAGTCAGTGCCTGCGGGCACAGTGGGTGCTGGCGCCCACTGTTGCGCCCCGATGGTGTAGTCATCCGCATGCACATGCACCGTGGCATCCACCGATAGGGTTTTCAGTGCGGGATCATTCGCATCAACCACCAGCACATTACGCCCGGCAAGGGCATCGGACTGGCGCAGCAATAATTGTGTTGTGTTTTCCATGGGCTCCGGCTCAAGTCAACAGCGGCGGCAGTATAGTGCATATCGCACAGCGACGGACAAACATGCGGCTAACAACATCCTCCCCGCGCTAAGCCATCAGTAGAATCCTTCTCAAGTTTTACATAATCACCACGCCAAACGCATAGTCAGCCCGGTAGAATTAACGTATTCATTCCAACGATGTGGAGGCACAAATGGGTCGCACTGCGCCATTAACTCGCGCTGCACTGTTTGCCTGCTGTCTGTTTTCTTCGTTGGTTGTTGGCGCTACCGATAGCGGCAACTTCCATCAAGCTCTGGACGCAGCACGCAACGATGACTGGGAAACGCTTTCCCGGCAGCAACAGGCCGTGGGTGATCAGCATCCCCTGCAGGCCTATCTGGACTTCCACAGACTGCGCGCAGCTTTGCCCCAACTCAGCGCAGACAAAGTGATCCAGTACGCTGAACAATACCCGGATTCCCCTCTACCCAAGGATATTCGTCAACTAGCCATTGTTGCTTACGGCAAGGCAGAAAAATGGCAGGCGCTGCTGGCCATTACCGATAGCGCCCCCAGCGGGGTGGCACTGCGCTGCTATTACCACCAAGCGCAATGGGAAACCGGCGACAAGGCGGCGCTGCAAGCAGCGAAAGAACTCTGGGCCACCGGCCAGTCTCGCCCCAACAACTGCGACCCGCTGTTCAGCGCTGCCCGTAACGCTAATATCATCGGTGACACACAAATCTGGGAGCGCCAACAGTTGGCCTTTGATGCCCACAGCGAGGGGCTGATGCGCTACTTAGACGAAATGCTGGCCGACAGCGACTACGCCAGCGCCAGCGAGTGGCTGCAAAAGCTCTACCAAAGCCCCCACAAAGTGACCGAGGTGCCTCGCAGCCTTCCTGACACTCAACGCCAGGCACTGCTGTCCGCCGGCTTACGTCGCTGGGCGTATAAAGATACCCAAGCGGCGCGCAAATGGTTCGATACCCAAAGCAGCCAACAAGGCCTCACAGACAAGGCGCTACGGGAGCGGGCCGGCACCCGCATAGCCTGGTACTCCACGATCCGCGGTGTGGAAAGCAACCGCCAATGGCTGGATAACTGGCTAACCAATCACCCCGACACTTCGCTGGTGACACAGCGAGCTCGTCGCACTGTAATTGAACAGGACTGGGACGCGCTAGATGAATGGGTTATGCGCCTACCCGAGGGAGACCGCAATGATTCGCGCTGGTTATACTGGCGCGCTCGTGCGCTAGAGAACACCGATCAGCCAGATCAGGCCCGCGAGCTGTATCAACAGGCCGCCCAGCAACGTAACTTCTTTGCCTTCCTGGCCGCAGACCGGCTGGGTGAACCATACCGCTTCTCCGAACAGGAGCACCGCTCCTCGGCCACTTTCACCCCACCGCCTGCCACCACCCGTATCCGCATGCTTCGGGAGCTGAATGAGCCTTACCTGGCTCACAAAGAGTGGATGTGGTTGATGTGGCATAGCAACAAGGCACAAATTGCCGATCTGGCAGACTACGCATTGGCACAAAAATGGTACGACCTGTCGGTGCAGGCCTCTATCCAGGCCAAGGCCTGGAATACACTGGCATGGCGCTTCCCACCCGCGTATCTGTCATTGTTTGAAGAGCAAGCCAAACCCCACGGCTTGGATCCCTGGCTCTCTATGGCCGTGGCCCGTCGGGAGAGCGCCTTCAATCCTCAGGCCCGCTCACCGGTGGGCGCCATGGGGCTCATGCAATTGATGCCGGCCACCGCCCGCAAGGTGGCAAAAGACGCCGAAATGGGCAAGCCCACCAGCAAAACCCTGCAGGATAAACACACCAATATTGCCCTTGGTAGCCGTTACTTAGCGGAACTCCTCGACGATTTCAGCGATAACCGTGTGCTGGCTCTGGCGGCTTATAATGCAGGCCCCAGCCGGGTGAACCGCTGGTTGGAAAATGCTGAAGACGGCGTGCCTGCCGATGTATGGATCGAGTCCATTCCCTTCCGCGAAACCCGGGATTATGTTCAGGCAGTGCTCACCTACCGGGCTTTATTTGTAGGTATGCACGATGACCAGGCACGCAGCAAACAGCTGCTAACCAGTGACGAGAATGACGAGCTGTATTCCCTGAGCATGCTGGATCAGGACTGACCGTAAAGTCGGATCAGTCCAACTGGCGGATGTGGTAATCCAGCCGCGCCGCCGCTTTCGCATGGCTCAGCGCCGGGGTTACCGCAATGCGCCGCCGCAGGTGAATACTGCGTGCGGGCTCACGAGTGAAAGCAATCACCGCATTGTGGCAATCACTGCAAGATAAGCGAAAGCGGCTGGCGAAACTTTTCATGGCACGACGGCCCGAGGCTGAACTGTCACGGTATTCCTGCCAGTCACCGAAATTCATCACCAAAGTGCCCTGCTCCGAAAGATTGTTGCGCAAGCACGCCTGCCAGCCCGCATCGGCGGGCACCGCCCGGCTCACCTGTTCATTGCTCGGGGCAAACAGGTCTTCAATAATCAGATCGAAAGGCTCGCCCTGATACTCCCGCAACCACCGCTGCGCATCTCCTTGCCAGGTCTCTACCCCAAATGCGTCGATGCCGAACACATCGCGTGCCACCTGAAGGTGGGCAGCGTCCAGTTCCACCGCCATCAACACATCCGGATCCAGCAGCTTACGAATCGGCGGGATCAACGAGCCGCCGCCAAGTCCCAGTACCAGCACCCGACGAAACCGAGAAGGCTCATGTAACAGGGCCGGCAGCCATAACAAATCCCACACACTGCCTGTCAGCAAACGTTTGGGGTGAAACTCCGAATGCTGGACGCCGTTAGCAAACAACCGCAAGGTCTGCCCGGCGCGGCGTACTTCGTAGCGCACCCCGTCCTGTTCTGTTTCCCAGATCGATGTCACCGATTATTTTTCCAGCGTCAGCGTCAGGCCAGTGACTGTACCGTCCACTTTGAATTCATTCAGGTACAGCCGGGACGGTTCAATATTGAAGCCTTGCACCAGCGCCGCTTTAGCGTTTTCCGAGCGTAACCGCGCCAACTCCATCAAGTTTTCTTGATTCACTGACTGTGTCTCTGCAGTGAGCATCGCATCCCAAGCGCTACGCGCTAGCAGACTATCACGCTGCTGGTCATCTTCGGGTAAAGGTGCGCTGATCAATGTTTCCACATCGCGATCATAGTCAGCCTCGTAACGGCGAATCAGCTTGCGACGCCATTCCTTTTCCTGCACGGCCACATCAATACCCAGCCACTCATCACCCGCCACATCCTCACCAATGGTTTGGCCGGCGATAGCGGCACGGTCTTCTGCACTGGTGGTCCCAACCAGGCCAATATGTAAATGCGGTTTGTCCGTTAGCACCTTGGCCAGTGCCTGCAAAGAACCGGTTGTCTGCACACCTGTCTCAGCACTGCCCGGTTCGAAGGCAATGGTTTCCAGGTTCTCGCCACCGGCCAGGCTGGCCAGCACAGAAAACGGTGCCGTAGCGGCTTTGACGACAATATTGGTCAATACCTTCAAGATCATGCCACTGACACTGAAACTGGGATCATCCAGATTCCCGGACATTTTCACCGGCAAGGTAATTTCACCGGAACGACTACGCAGCACAGACAGGCCTAGTTTCACCGGCGCGCCGACCGCTTCCTTACTGGGCACTTTTTCGCCGAGATAGAACTCATCCGCGAGAATATCGGCAGAACTGCTCAGAAGGTTCTCTTCAATGGTGACCTCGGAATCCACCCCCAAACGACCCTTCTCTACCCGGTATCCCAGGTACAGCCCGGTGTAAGGCGAAAGGCTCGTCATTTCATAGTTATGCAGTGACACTAGCATGTCCGTGGACAACGGCTCCGGAGACACGTTGCCCTTAATAGAGAAAGGGGCATATCGATCTACTTGTCCACTGAGATTCACGTTGGCAGTGCGCCCCGGACGGGTATCCAGATTAGCCACCGTGCCTGCCAGTTGGTATAGCCCAATGCGAAAATGGGGGCTTAGCGATAAATTTTCATGGCGCACCTGGCTGCCCGCTAGGCGGACTCGGGCAACGGTTACCTGCCAAGGTTTCGACGATGCAGATGCAGAAGAAGAGCCGCCCGAGGACGCCGGCATACCGGCCGCGATGCGCGAGGCCACATCGTCCCCTTGAGCATCCACCCGATGCAGCATATCCATACCGGTGAGCTCAATTTCTCCCACGCGAATCTGCTGGGTTGCGGTCGCCAATGACAAATCTTTGACCTGACCGTTATTCACCTTGATCAAGGGACGACCGCCCTCCAGCAGGTTCAGGTTGGCCACGCCAACGCTGCCATTTACGGTAATATCTGGCGCCTCGCCTTTCACCGTAGATTGCAAATCCAGGCTAAGCTCCCCACTGGTCATTTTCAGTGGTGCCTCGCGCTCCAGCCAGGGGGACAACGGCGCCAAGGGCAAACCGGACAACGCCCCCTTCGCATTGATCGACAACGGCGCCAACTGACCCTCGCCGGAATGGGTCAACGAGCCTTGTTCCTGCAGTGTGGCCTTGCCTTGCCAGCTAAACGTAGCCTCTTCACCTATAATAAGGTTGCTCAGGGTGAGGCCACCGTCGGTAAGCGTTATCGTTTGTGCCGGGTTCAGGGTGCGATCCGTGAAGCGCAAGGTATTCCCTTCTATTGCCAGGCTATCCAGCCGGGTAACCCAGACCGTCTCGGCCTCGGCAATGCGCTCAGCTGCCTCTTCGGCCTTTTCTTTCACGTCTTGCTTGCGTTGCTCCGCCTCTTGCGGATCCACCGGCAGGAATAGTGTGGCGAGATCCAGCCCACCCTCCGCCAGCACCGCATTCACTTGAGGCTGCTCCAAGGCGACTTTAGGCAGCTGTATTTCTTTCTTGGCGCTATCCACGGAAATGCCTGTCACGGTCAACGCAGGCACCTCAATACTTGGCGCTTGCTCACCGGGCTTCTGAATCTGCAAATCCCGCAATGTGAGTTCACCATTGTTGACCACCACTCGCTGGTTCGGCTCAGAGCTGAACCGGTAATCCGTTTGCAAATCCAGTTCGCCAGAAGGGACGGTAAACCTCACCTCGTCCTCGGCCAATTTAGCCAGCGACACGAGATCGACTTTCTCTATGCTTAGATGGCCATGGGCCAGAAACGGTGAAAACGCAAAATGGCCATTCCAATCAAAAGCGCCACCCTCCGGCCCCTCTAAATGAATAGCGTAACCATTCTGGTCTTCCCCTTTTGCGACCGTGGAAAAGTTTGTCACCGTGAACGCCACAGGCAATATTAGCGGGTGGGGTTCCTTGCCCGTAGCTTCGGTATAACGCAGTTCTCCGTGGCTGAGCGTCAACTCATCCACGGAAATATTCGGCAACGACGAATCCGCATCAGAGCCGGGGTCTACTTTCTCGTCGCTCCCTGCCAATTGCGTTTCAACATGGGCGATGACGTCGTCGAAATTAAAAACCGACCCCGGATTGCGCTGAGCTCTCAGGTTAAGCCCTTCAACACCGATTTTCTCGAAATGCCAGCGCCAGCTGAACAACGAGGAAACCTCAAAATTCACATAAAGTTGGTTAAACCCCAATAGAACGTCTGTTTGCTCATCGTTGATAGCAAAACCGCTGACCGTGGCACTCAACGCCAGCGGATTAATTTTGACCTCGCTAATCACCACCTCACGGCCAGTCAATTCAGCAAGGGCATCTCGGGCGTTATCGCGTACCAAGCCGGGAGCCACAAAAAAACCCAGCAACGCGTACAACAAATAGAGGCCGGCCAGAATCACCAGCACTCTGGTCGTCCAGCTGCTGCCCTTCAACGCCTGTCTAACTTTCACGCCGCTCTCTCCGCCGAGGTTAAAATTCTGACACTATGGTAACAGTTGGGCCGGGCAATGGCGCCCCAAACCCATTGCTACACCGCGGCGGCTGTGGAGAATGAGTCCATTGATTTCAGGAGCCCGCCCCATGAGTAATAACTACCTGCTGAACCTGTACGAAAAAGCCTTGAAACTGCCGGCCGGGCGCAAGATTTTCTCTATGGTATTCAGCCGAAAAGCCCCTTACTTCGCGACCATCACCCCGACCATCGCTGAACTGCGTCCTAATTTCTGCAAGGTTACATTCAAGAAGCGTAAAGGGGTGGAAAACCATATCCAGACTGTTCACGTCATCGCTATCTGCAATGCGATGGAGTGCGCCATGGGCGCCATGGCCGAAGCCTCTGTGCCCAAACATTTACGTTGGATTCCCAAAGGCATGGACGTGGCCTACACAGCCAAAGCCACCACCGACATCACCGCCACCGCCGAAGCCAACCCGGAAGACTGGCAACCCGGTAACCTGCCCGTCACGGTTAAAGCCACACGGGACGATGGCACCGTAGTGGTAGAAGGCACCATTAATCTGTGGATCAGTGAAAAGTCACCGACGTAAAACCGCCCAGGCAGCCTCTGAATACAGCACAAACAAAAGAGAAAATTCCGATAGTTATCGTACAGCCAGGCGGGCACAACATCAGGTTCAGCGCGGACCGCCTAACGATTAATGGCAGGCACGCTCTTCTGCATAAACGCTGAGGACGCCCTCGCGGATTCTTGAATCAAGTCCTGCTGTTTTAATCCACTGCGCTTGAGCGGTTTAAAATCATGATCCCCAACGGACAACCAGTGTACCTGCACCAGCCCTGGCAAGTTATAACCTGCCACCTCGTCCGGCTTGCCGAAGGAGTCCCGCTCGCCCTGGCAAATCAACATGGGCACCGCCAGATCTGTCAGATGGGCAATCCGTGTTTTCTCGGGTTTGCCAACCGGGTGAAAGGGATACCCCAGCGCAACCACGCCAGCGATATCCGCACCCTCGGCAGCCAGCATAGAGGCCATTCGCCCCCCCATGGACTTGCCACCGATCCACAGGGGGAGCGATTCATTACCCGTTCCACACAGCTCACCGGCCAAGGTGTGTGCTTGCTCAACGCGCGCGGCAAAAGCGCTCAGCAGTTTGGGCGCTCGGTCCGGTGGAAATTGGCGTTGTTCATAGCGGCGGCGCTGCATATAAGGAAATTCAAAACGCAACACGGCCACGGACTGTGACGCCAACGCCGCAGCCATGGCGTTCATAAAGTCACTGTCCATGGCGGCCCCAGCGCCATGTGCCAACAGCAACAATGCTACCGGCTCTTGCGCCGCATCATACAAACAATCCGTCCCCAACCACTCACCCATAACCAGGCCTTACCGTCATAGCGCAGCCTGCAACGCACGTAACTGGCTTCGCAGGGCATCAGCGAACACCACCTGAAATACATCCAGCGGTGGAGCGTTAATCACGGCAGCCACCACCGGCGCAGGCTGACTCACCGCCCAACAACCGATTACCGACTGTTGGGTTTGCATCAGGAAACGAATTGCTTGATCCCCCTCCAAGCCAAATTCATTCTCTAACCGTCCAGCTAAATGGGCGAACTGAGCCAATAAGGCCTGCTTGAATTCCCGTGCCTGGGGTTCATCCAAATTGTGTTCCAACACGGTATGCAGAATAGAGGTTAATCGGCAAAACAAAGGTCGCCTGATCAGCAACTCACTGATTGCCGCCCACACCGGCTCCTCCTCAGATAATGGCGCCACCACCATGTCATCCAGCTCATTTAGATAGAGCGCCAAAAAAAGGGCTTCTTTGGAGGGGAAATACCGGTATAGCGCAGCTTTGGTAACACCGGACTGTCGAGCGATCGCCGCCAAGCTAATAGCAGCGAACCGTTGTTCAGCAAAGAACATCGCCGCCGCCTCAAGAATTTGAGCACGCCGCTCCGCTTTCTGTTCGGGGGAGCGGGCACGTTGAAAGGGACAAGAATTCACGCCTGTAATAATCCAGCCAGTCGGCGGTTAATCATACGGGGCCAGAGCTTGCCGAGCCAGACCATCATCAAGTTCCTCCACCGATGAATCACGATGGCGAGATGGCGGTCAGCCAGCACCTTGCTGACCACCGCGCCGGTTCGCATGCGGCCCGCCCTGCAGAGCAAGACGTGGGTCATGTTCGTGCCTTGGGCACAACAGCACGCTCACCCCCTGTCGCTGAATTCCGCGTTGTTCACCCCCCGTCGTAAAACATAACTAATCGTAGATGACTAAACAGTGCCCCACAGGCTCAACTGCCCATGGGGCCCCGGCGGCACAAACCCACTGGTATCCAGCACCAGCGACTCGCGCGCGGCCAGCCCAGCACTGCGACAGGCGGAATCAAAACGCTGACGGAGTAAGTGCGCCCAGGCACCTTGCCCACTCTGACGGTGATGCCAACGGCTATCGTAAATCGCTCCGCCGTGTAGATCCCTCATCACTGACATGACCTTATTCGCCCGGTCTGGGTAGTGATCCTCTAGCCATTGCTGCCACAATGGCCCCACTTCGTGAGGCAAGCGCAGCACCACATAGCCCGCCTGCTGGGCACCGGCCATGGCCACCTGATGAACAATATCTTCCAGTTCATGATCATTAATAAACGGAATCACCGGCGCCACCAGTACCGTCACCGGCACGCCGGCTCGGCTCAGCTCGCGCACCACTTTGAGTCGTTCCTTTCCCCCGCTGGCGCGGGGCTCCAGCTGGCCCTTGAGACGGTTATCCAGGGTGGTGACCGAGACAGCGACGCAAGCACGCCCTGCCCGCGCCATAGGCGCAATCAAGTCTAGATCTCGCAGCACAAGGGTGCTTTTGGTAATTAGGCTGAAGGGATGCTGACAATCCACCAGCACCTGCATTAACTCGCGAGTAATGCGTCGCTCACGCTCAATGGGCTGGTAAGGGTCGGTCACCGTACCCAGTACAATCGGCCGGCAACGGTAGCTTGGCTTACGCAAACTATCGCGCAGCACTTCGGTGGCATTGTCCTTACAGAAAATTTCGCTCTCAAAATCTTGCCCAGGAGACAGATCCACATAGGCATGATTGGGACGCGCATAGCAGTAGATGCAACCGTGCTCACACCCCCGATAAGGATTGATACTCTGTTCAAAAGGCAGGTCCGGGCTGCGGTTGGTCATGATAATGCTGCTGGCTTTCTCACGGTGATAGCGAGTGGGCCGATTCACAGGCGGACTATTAGATTCAGAATGACTGACGGCAAAACGGCCTGGTAGCTGGCTGAGGGTTCCCCGATTCACTGTGCGCATAAACTTCACCTCTGCATATACTGTCTTTTTGTACAGTATATGCAGAGACCAAGCAACTCAAGTGCAATCCGAGCAGAACCCTGCCAAAAGGCCTACAGGCTGCGCAACTTACGCAGCTCGCGCACGCCCACCGCCAGTGTCATAAAGTCGTACAGGCCTTCCGCTTGCAGGCTTTGCAAACGGTGAATTCCAAAGGCCACCTTGCGGCGTGACTTCTCCTCCCAGGCAGTAAACCTTTCCGCCGCTGTCTCGCCTTCATATTCGAGTACTTTGGCGGCCACTTGCCGATGCAGACGGTAAGAGTCTTCTCGTAGATTAGCTCGGGCCAAGGCTTGCCAGCGATCCTGCACAGAGAGATCGAGAATCGAGGACAATAGCCACAAGATATGCAGTTTATCGCCGACCAGAAAGTACACTTGCGCTGCCAGTTTCAACGGCACCTGAGCCTGGGAGGCAAGCTCCACAATATCCAGGGCACAGCCCAGCACCATGGTATTGGCCAGCATTTTGGCTTCTTTCTCGGGCACGCCATCGGCTTTCATGCTCTCCACAGCCTGATCCCATTCCTGCCGGTAACTGCCCGGCAGCACCTTGGGTAACATACTTTCCAGTTCAGCAATGGCCTGCCGGTAACGGACCACCGCTTCCGCCACTGGACGGCACCCCCACTTATAATGAATCAGCCAAGTGGTCACGTGTTTCATCAGTCCGATTACACGACCATAAAGCCGTAATTGCACCTGACTATCCACCCGCCCATCCAGACCATCCACCGGCGCCCAATACAAGTCGCCGTCGAAAACGGCGTGAGCCATGACATAGGCCTTCACCAGCCGATGCAATGACAAACCATGTTCATCTGCGTAACGATGGACGAAGGCAAAGCCCACGCGATTAACCACTGCATTAGCCAGCACGGTGGCGATCAACTCCCGGCGCAAACCATGATTAAGAAGATCATCACCAAATGACTCCACCAGTTCCCGTGGGAAGTAATGCAGCACATCCTGGTCAAAAAAGGCATCGTCAGGCACATCCGATGCTAGCAAGGCATCGAACAAGGCATTCTTCGTATAGGACAGCAGCACCGACAGCTCCGGGCGAGTTAGCCCTTTACCACGGGTACGGCGCTCACTTAACCCTTCATCATCTGGCAGGAATTCCACCGCACGCACCAGCATCACCTGGCGCTCCAATGTGCGCAGATGGTTGGCGTGTTCATCCAGCCGCGACGCGGCATTATATTCCAACAGGCTGAGCGCCAAGCTTTGCACGTAATTGTCACGCAATACGGCATCGGCTACATCGTCGGTCATGCGCACCAGTAAAGGGTCGCGGGTATCCCGATCCAGGCGCCCATCGCGCAGGCGCTGATTCAATGGAATCTTGATATTCACTTCCCGGTCCGAGCTGTGTACGCCAGCGGAATTATCGATGGCGTCGGTATTAATTCGACCACCATTGAGAGCAAATTCAATACGGCCCAGCTGAGTAAGCCCCAGGTTGCCCCCCTCTCCCACAACCTGGCAGCGTAGATCCTTGCCGTTGACACGGATGGCGTCGTTGGCTCTGTCGCCTACTTGGCCATGGTTTTCATTGCTGCCCTTTACATAGGTGCCGATACCACCATTCCAGAGCAGCTCCACCGGCGCCTTGAGAATCGCCATAATCAATTCAGCAGGAGTCAGGGTGCGCTCAGTAATCCCCAGCGCCTCGCAGGCCCGCTCACTGAGCTCAATACTCTTGGCACGGCGTGACCAAACGCCGCCCCCTTCGGACATAGCCTCGCGATCGAAGTCATCCCAAGTGGCACCTTTGGTTGTAAACAGGCGCTGTCGTTCAGCAAAGGTAGCAGCCGGATCCGGGCTTGGGTCGATGAAAATATGCAGGTGATTGAACGCTGCAACTAACTGAATCTGGTCTGACAGCAGCATACCGTTGCCGAACACGTCCCCACCCATGTCGCCAATGCCAACCACAGTGAAAGGCTCAGCCTGGATATCCTTGTCCTGTTCGCGAAAGTGGCGTTTTACGCTTTCCCAGGCACCACGAGCAGTAATACCCATTTGCTTGTGGTCGTAACCCGCACTGCCACCTGAAGCAAACGCATCGCCCAGCCAGAAACCGTAATCGTCCGCCAGGCCATTGGCGATATCCGAGAACGTCGCGGTGCCCTTGTCTGCTGCGACCACCAGATAGGGATCATCCCCGTCATGGCGAACCACCTGATCCGGCGCCACAATCGTATCGCCTTCGCGGTTGTCGGTGATATCCAGGAGCCCGCGAATGAAATCTTTGTAACAGGCGATGCCTTGCTGCTGCCACGCCTCCCGGTCACTGGGTGTGCCGCCTTTCACTACAAAGCCACCCTTGGCACCCACCGGTACGATAATAGCGTTCTTAACCATCTGAGCCTTGACCAGACCCAGCACTTCGGTGCGGAAATCCTCACGGCGGTCGGACCAGCGCAGGCCGCCACGAGCTACAGGCCCACCGCGCAAATGAATACCTTCCATGGTGGGCGAATAGACAAAGGTTTCGTACATGGGCAGCGGGGGCGGCAGCTCGGAAACTTTCTTTGGATCGAGCTTCATGCTGACATAGGGCTTGTCATGGCCTGCCGCATCCTGCTGATAAAAATTGGTTCGCAAGCCGGCCCGCACCACACTCAGGAAAGCGCGTAGCACACGGTCCGCATCCAGTGAAGCTACGCTATCGAGCTCATGATCCAGGTTCTTCGCCAGTTTCAGTCCTTCATTATCCCGTCGAATGTCGCTTAACTGTGGGTCAAAGCGGATTTCAAAAAGCTGCACCAACAAACGGGCAATACGCGCGTGTTCTGCCAGCAGCTCTTCCATATAGTTCTGCGAAAACGGCAACCCGGTTTGAATCAGGTATTTGGTCAGGGTGCGCAGGCATACCACTTGGCGAGCATTCAACCCCGCCAGCAACACCAGGCAATTCAAACCATCATTTTCCGTGTGTCCATTCCAGCATTGCAGGAAGGCGTCTTCGAAATAACGTTTTTGTTGTGCAGGGCCAAGAGAGCACTCGCCGTGGACCTGCACATCAAACACCTGCACCCAGCGCGGCTCCCCATCACGGGGGGTCACTCGGGTCGGGTTCTGACGCACCACGCGCAAACCAAAATTTTCTAATGCCGGCAGCACAGCGGACAAGCCGATGGGATTGCTCAAGCTGTACAGGCGCAAGCTGGTTGGGCACGCGGCTCCGTCCGTATCGGTGACGGTCAGGCTGGGCAACACCGGCTGCTCAACACTCAGCTGCGCCAGATATTCCAAGTCAGCGGCGGCCTCAACCGCGCTGTGGGCATCGCAGTAGCCGGGAGGAAAAGCTTCACCGTAACGCAAAGCCAGTGCGGCCCCGTCATCTGCGCGTTTACCTGCCTTCTCATCTTGCTTATTCTGGTAGCCACTTTCACGCAATACCTCACGCAGCTGATCGGCCCATGAACGGGTAATCTCAATTAATCGCTGCTCTACCTGGTTATCGCTCATGGCCAGCTGCATGCCCTGGGGGATGCGCACAATACAATGAATCCGAGCCAGCCCTTCGCGAAGAAAATCTACCGCACGTTCCACTGAGCGGCCATTACACAATGTCATCAACTCAGCGGTGACCTTGTCGCGAAGCTCCGGAGAATAACGCTCCCGGCTCAGGTAAATCATGCAGGAATAGAAACGACCGTAGCGGTCTCGACGCATGAAAACCCGTAAATGGTGTCGATCACGCAGGGCTCGAATACCCATGCAAATGTCATACAGCTCTTGTTCGCTACACTGAAATAACTCGTCTCTGGGCAGCTGGTAAATAATGTCGCGCAGATGCTTGCCAGAGTGCGAACGTCCCGGCAGACGAGAACGCTCCAGCACGTAATTCACCTTGCGGCGAATCAATGGAATATCCCGAGGCCGATTAATATAGGCATCAAGGGAAAGCAAACCAATATAACGGTCGGTGCCTTCAACCGAACCGTCTGCGGCCAAACGTTTTACCGAAACCACATCCATGTAGTGCGGATGATGAATATGTGAACGGACATTGGCTTTGGTGACTACCACCAACCGGCCATGACGAATGTATTTGGCCATTTCTTCATGGGGCGCAATAAATTCATCCGCATTGGCATAGGGGCTGTTCGGGCGGGCCAGGCCAAGCCCGGCAGCATTATCCAGATGCAACTGGATACCTCCCTCCATATCTTTTGCTTCAGAGCGAGCGTAACCAAGAAAGGTAAAGTGTTCTTCAGACAACCATTCAATAAATTCTTTCGCTTCCTGCAGCTCCTGGTGGTCTCGGTCAGGGTAACTGGCTGACAAATTAACCCGCGTCGCCTCCAAGTTATCCAGCATGGGCACGAAATCTTCCACCACCACCCGCAAGTCATCAAGAACGCGCTCAAGAATAGCCTGCAAGTTAGCGTAATCCTGATCGTCACCCAGCGGTTCGAATTCCACATAAATCATCGACTCCGCCGGCTGCTCACCGTCACCAACACCAACCACTTGGGTGAGGTGCCCATGGACATCACGGCGCACCTGAATCACCGGATGCACAGTCCAGTCGATAGCAGTACCCGCATCACGCACGGCCATAGCTACCGAATCCACCAAAAACGGCACGTCATCGGTAACGGTGCGCAACGCAGCAAGCCCGCCGGGGCGGCAAGGGGGTTTCAGGTGGATCAGGGTTTCGCCGGGGTGGCGTTGTTGCGCCATTAACCAATGCTGTTGGGCGATTTGAAAAAGCTGTTCAGAGGAGCGAGCAGTTAGTGCAGCAAGGCTGCTCATTTCATAATAGGCAGCGAGAAAGCTGCGAAACAGAGACTGCTGATCAGCCCCTATGTGGGTAGTAACCTGCCCTTCCAGCTGGGCCTGCAACAGCGCCTGGCGTTGAGCAATATCATCCTGCATCGAAATCTCCGGCGTCCTCACACTACGCAACGTACCGAGTAAAACCGAATTACGTGGGCCACCACGCTCTTCGGGCTTTCCCAGGCCCGCCGGGCACACGTACAGGCCCTTTCGCTCACTCTATACCCGCGGTAGCAATTAATGCTAGCCCGCCCCGCCAAGTCACTGAACCATGCTAAAGCACTCCTCCCCCTCCTGAAGGAAGACAACCTGAAAGCGACGCCATACTCGACAAGCGCCCCAGCCTAATTAAACGCAAGGGCGTGGCTGCCCGGTAATACTGGCCACAGGCTCAGACGGCAAGGCCAAAGCATGTCTCTAGGGGGAGAGAAGAGAAAGGAGGCGAGGAGTTACTGCACTGATTCCCGCTGCACCAACACCCATGGCGGCAGCACCACGGTCCACAAAGCTCTGTCTTCGGCGAACCAGCATGCCGCCTGCTCATCGGTCACCTTGTCAACCTGCGCCTTGTCCCGCCACAGGGCGATGCGTTCTGTCTGATCTTCCGAAAATGCCAGCGCCACTTCAATCAGATCCAACTCCGGTGCCACATAGATAGTTTGGCCACGGGCGAAGAAGGGCTGCAGCTCTTTCCAGCTAGCCTTGGCGGTTTCTTGATTGAGTTTGGCTTTGAGGATCTCTCGCTGTTCGACTTGCTCAGACATGACCGACTCCTGCTGTGAAGCAGTGCATTATCGGTGTTCTACTGCAGGCAATCAAAAGAGAAAGCAGGAAAGAGGACAGGGCAGAAAAAGAGACGCCCGCCATTTGGGGTTGGCGGGCGTAAGCTGTACCGGGTCATAATCGAACATCCGTGTTCCATCGCATCCCTGCGAGACCCACTGTAGGCAATTCACCAAAGTGGGATAAGACGAAAAACACCCTAATCCATGTAAGCCTTTCGCTATTAGCACCAGCGCCCTGCTCGTCTTACCACTCGATGGTGCGGCTTACCTCCGGTATTGCCCGGTTTCGACGGTCAAACAGGGCAAATTGAGCACCTTTATCATCGAATGACACCACCGAAAAAGCATTATCACTGAACACCTCTCCCGGCACGCTGACTTGCCCTAAAGGGCGCCCCCAGCCGCTATACAGCAGCCCCGGTACCCGTATCATCGGGCGGTACCAGCGGAATGCGAACAGCGCGGTGGGCCAGAACAGCCCCGAACAGGTCCAGCTGTGCACCTTCTTGCCACCATTCAAGGTCAGGCTGGCGTACAAAGAGGCATGCACATCGCCACTGAGCACCACCAGTTTCTGGCTCGCGCTCTTTGCCATGGCCGCTAGCAAGCGCTCTCGCTGATGGCGAAAGCCTTCCCAGGCATCCTTGCCTCGAAAAGGCCGGCGTTGTTCGGGAAACATAACGACGGAGGTCACCAGCACCTTGATCCGTTCAGGGTCACGATCCAGCCATTCGGCAAACGCCTGCTCTTGCACCTCACTGATCATTTTGCGCTGCCAGGGCCAGCGGCTCAGTACCCGCTCGGTACGCACATCCATCACAAAGAAATCTGCCGGCCCACGGGAAAAGGTATACCAGAATTTATCGGGGTCGCGGTCCAGATAGGTGCCGGCCTGATTCAAGGGAGCAGCCGGCGAATGTGACGCCTGGTAAATCTGATAGGCCTTGATCGCAGCCGGATACTTGTTGGTCCACCGGTCGGCATCCGCCTTGGCCGGCCAATTATTTTCGATTTCGTGATCATCAAGGATCATATAGCTGTTGGTTTCTCTTAGCAGTTTGGCTAAGTGTGGCTGAGAAAAACTAGCCCGATAGAGAGAATCAAAATCATCTGGGGTGGTGGCGGCACCAATGCTATACAGGGCATCGGCGTAGACCTGATCCCCACCAAAGAGCACAAAATCCGGATTGTGCTGCTCCGCCTGGGCCGACATTTCTGCAAAAATTTTGTCCGCGCGATCATCCTGAATAATGCCATCCAGCCCTACAAACCGGTAACAACAGGAACCGAACAGGAAGGTAGTCTGATTCGCCGTTGGCTGATGGGTAGAGAAACGCCCGGTTTCCACGTCATGCCAATCGAGCGGTGCCTCTTCTTCCGAGCGCACCCAACCTGCCTGATATTGATAGCTGGCCCCCGGTTTTAGCTTATTGATTACCACGACCCCGGACCCGTCAAAATTACCATTGAGGCGGAATCGTCGCGGTTCAGACCAGCGCTCTTCGCCCAGCTCACGCCAACGCACCCGCCCCCACATGAATTTGTCCCCGGCCCCTAGCTCTCCTTTGGGCAATGCCCCGAAAAGACGCACATGAGACTCACCGGACTCACCGGTAATCGGACCGACCGCAAAACGGTTTACTATCCCTGTCATTAGTTATTTCCCCTCTGCATTGAGCCCCCCGGCCCACGCTGCTAGCATCACTGAGAAGAGGTGAGCCATCCCCCCTCGTCTACTCAGGATATAGACACTTTGTTGAAGGACTCGAAAGCCATCCTGTTTTTGCTTGTCGCTGTTTTTTCAGTCTGTCTGTCCACACAGGTGTCAGCCAATGGCCCGGACACCCAGATTATCGGCGAACAACAGGAATACCTACATCCCTATCAGGGCTTGTATTTCTTCTGCACGCCTGCGGATCAGTCGCCCGACATTACCAGCATTCTCCAACGCTCAGACCTGCCATGGCAACCCAGCGGGGCCGACATACCGAATTTAGGCTTTATCACAGATCATTGCTGGTTCCGTTTCTCGGTTCGCAACCTTAATCAACGGCATAGTGCTTGGCAGCTGGAAATCGACAGTGCCGTACTCGGTGAATTGGATGTTTACCAGATCGATGCCGGCGGTAATCTTGTGGCGCATTATCAGGCGGGCATGGACCGTGACTTTTCCGTGCGCCCGGGCACCGCCGCCAAACCGGCCTTTCCGCTTACCTTGCCGGCCGGCACCGACAGCGAGATTCTGTTCAGAATTACCTCTGCACACAGCACCCAGTTACCGCTGGAGCTGATGCCTCAAGAAAACTACAACGCAGCAATGCAAACACACAACATGGTGCAGGGCATTTTCTTCGGCGGCATGCTGGTGATGATTCTCTATAACCTGTCGCTGTTCTTTTCCATCCGCGAGAAAGTGTATTTCCTCTATGTGTGCTGGTCCGCCGTTGTTACTCTGTTCATGGCGGTATTGCATGGTTATGCCCATCGCTACCTGTGGCCGCACTCCATTCTGGCCAGCCAGTACATCATTCATTTCCTGCTGCCCTTGATTGTGCTGTTGCCACCCCTATTTACCCTGCATTTTTTATCATTACGGGAAAAATCCCCCCGCCTTGCCGTATTGCTGCAGGTTTTCGTCGCCATTGGCACGATACTATTCCTCGCCGCCCCCTTTACCAGCCGCGCCTTCCTGGTACCGATTTCCGTTAGCGCTATTTTGCTGATGGATTTCAGCATTTTCCTGGTCGGCCTAATCCGCACTCGCACAGGCGACCCCGACGCGCGTATTTTCACCATGGCCTGGTTATGCTTCATTATTGGCACCGCGACTATGGCATTGAATAAATATGGTGTCATACCCCGCAACGCACTGACCGAAAACCTAATGCAACTCGGTGTTTTCTTGGAGGTGGTGCTGCTTTCGCTAGCCTTGGCCCGGCGCATCAATCGCTTGAAGGAGGCCCACGCCGACTCCGTGCGCGATCGCGCCATCGCAGAAATGGAAGCGTTCAAGGCAGGCGCCAGAACCCACGCCAAGAGTGAATTTCTGGCCACTATGAGCCATGAAATTCGCACCCCAATGAACGGTATTATGGGCATGACCGATCTGTTGCGTCGCACCAGCATGACCCAGCAACAGGCGCAATATGTCGGCACCATCTATCAATCCACCCAGTCGTTGCTGACTGTCATCAACGATATTCTTGATTATTCCAAAATCGAATCTGGCAAGCTGGAACTGGATTACCAGTCCATTGCACTGGAAAACATTGTCGATGATTGCGTCCGCTTGTTTGCACTGCGCTCCAGTGAAAAAGCCCTGCCTTTGTATATTCATATCGACAGCCGCGTCCCGGAGCGCATCAAGACAGATCCCATTCGCCTTAAACAGATTATTACCAACCTGCTCAGCAATGCCTTCAAGTTCACTGAGCGAGGCCACGTTGCCCTGCATGTGAACCTGAAACAGCCCGCCAACAACAAAGGCATGTGCATGCTAATGATTGAAGTGGTCGATACGGGGATAGGCCTGGATGAGGGGCAGCAATCGTCTCTTTTTCAGGGTGTCAGCGATCTCTCTTCAAAGGGCAAACACAACGGTGCCGGCCTTGGTTTGGTCATTTGCAAACGCTTAATTGAGCTGCTCGGCGGTGACATCGGCGTCTCCAGTTCCCTGGGGCGCGGCGCCACCTTCTGGCTATCCTTACCGGTACAAGTGGAAAAAAACCGACGAAAGCCGGTGCTGGCAGAGCGCAAAGCCGTGATCATTTCCAGCACCGCACCACAGTTGCTGAGTCTGTCCCAAATCCTCAGCCGCTGGGGCGCAAAAACGCTGGAATATCGCGACGTTATCACCGCGCTAGATCCAGCCAACCCGGCACAGCCAGTGGACTATCTCATTGCGGAATTGCCGGTACTGGAAGACCCGCAATCTGTTGAACGGCTACGCGCCCATTTTGATAACCCGGCACTGGTACTGCTACATCCTACCGGCAAGCCGATCAGTGAGACCCTGCCCGAAGACCTGTTGTTGATAGAAACGCCATTTTCTTGCCAGGCGCTGAAACGTAGCTTACTCACAGGCCCCGACGAGAATCGTGCCCTTGCAGTGGAACGAGAGCCACTGATTCGTCTTGACCGGGCCAATATGCCCAAGGTGATCGTGGCAGAAGACAATGCCGTGAACCAACTGGTGATCGACAGCATTCTCAAATCACTGGGTATTTATGCCACCCTGGTCAGTGATGGAGAGCAAGCCCTTGAGCTGGTGCGCATGCAGCCAAATCACTGGGATGTCATTTTCATGGATTGTGAAATGCCCATCATGGATGGCTATCAGGCCAGCCGGGAAATTCGAGCACTCGAAGCCGAGCAGGAATCACAGCCGCATTGCTGGATCATCGCTCTGTCAGCCCATGCCACTGGGGACTATGTGCAAAAAGCCCGTGATGCCGGAGTAGACGATTACCTCAGTAAACCGGTTTCCCAGCAACAGGTGCGTGACGCCCTGAATCGCGGGCAGGCTCCCAGGAGCACCCGCTAATCACCGTAGCGGCCTGAGAGACGCAAAGCTAATCACACGCCGCTCGCTCAGGCACGGTGATTAACCCCCACACCCGGAACATGCCAGCGATTGGCTGCCCTTGAATGCCCGCCGGCGCCCCTGTTCTCATGGCCCAGGTTTCACCGCGAATATCACAGGATGAAAAACCCCGGCAGCACCCGTATCATAGGCCACCCATTTTTTGGAAATCGATGCCGTTCCCATGAGTGACACTCCCCGCAAGATACTGGTCACCAGTGCCCTTCCCTACGCCAATGGCCCTATTCATCTCGGCCATTTGCTGGAATACATTCAAACGGACATCTGGGTTCGCTTCCAGAAACTCCGTGGCCAGCAATGCATCTATGTGTGTGCTGACGACGCCCATGGCACCGCCATCATGCTCAAGGCCGAGGAAAACGGCGTTACCCCGGAACAGCAAATCGCCCAGGTGAAAGCTGACCACGAGCGTGATTTCGCCGATTTCCAAGTAAACTTCGACAATTACTACAGCACCCACAGCCCCGAAAACCGGGCGCTGTCGGAAATGGTATTCCAGCGCAACAAAGATGCGGGCTACATTCTGGAAAAGGCCATCACCCAGCTGTATGACCCGCAGAAAGGCATGTTCCTGGCCGATCGCTTCGTTAAGGGCACCTGCCCCAAATGCAAAAGCGAAGACCAATACGGCGATAACTGCGAAGTGTGCGGCGCCACCTATACCCCTGCGGAGCTGATTGAGCCCTATTCTTCCGTCAGTGGCGCCACCCCGGTGGAAAAAGAAACCACCCAGCTGTTCTTCGACCTGCCCAAGTTCGAAGCCCTGCTGCGCGAGTGGACCCGTTCCGGCGCCCTGCAGGAACAGGTCGCCAACAAACTGCAGGAATGGATTGAAGACCTGCAACCCTGGGACATCTCCCGTGAAGCGCCCTACTTCGGCTTCGAGATCCCCGGCTACCCAGGCAAGTATTTCTATGTGTGGCTCGATGCCCCCATTGGCTACATGGCCAGCTTCCAGAATTACTGCGACCGTGAAGGGCTCAGCTTCGACGATTACTGGGGCAAGGAATCCACCGCCGAGCTGTACCACTTCATCGGCAAGGACATCATCAATTTCCACGGTTTGTTCTGGCCCGCCATGCTGGACGGCGCCGGCTTGCGCAAGCCCACTGCCATCTACAGCCACGGCTTCGTCACCGTGAATGGCGCCAAGATGTCCAAGTCCCGTGGCACCTTTATCAAGGCCCGCACCTATCTGGATCACCTGAGCCCGGAATACCTGCGTTACTATTTCGCCGCCAAGCTCTCCAGCCGCGTGGACGATTTCGATCTGAACCTGGAAGACTTTGCCCAGCGAGTGAATTCCGACCTGGTGGGCAAACTGGTCAATATCGCCAGCCGAACCGGCAACTTCGTCAAGAAGTTCGGCGGCACACTCAGCACCGAGCTAGACAACATGATGCTGGTGCGCGAAGTGCAGGAAGCAGGCCCGCGCATTGCCGATTTCTACGAGAAGCGCGAATTCGGCAAAGCCATGCGTGAAATTATGGCCCTGGCCGATCACGCCAACGTCTACATCGCCGACAAGGCTCCCTGGAGCCTCTCCAAGGAAGAAGGCAAAGAGCAGGAAGTGTTGGCTATATGCAGCACCGCCATTAACGTCTTCCGGCTGCTGGTGATCTACCTGAAACCGGTTTTGCCCGCGTTGGCCGAACGCGCCGAAGCCTTCATGCAGGTGGAGCCGCTCACCTGGGCGGATTCGGAGCAACTGTTACTCGGCCATGAGATTGCCAAGTTCAAGCCTCTGCTCAGCCGTGTGGATATGGCACAGGTAGAATCCATGCTCGAAGATTCCAAAGAAAGCACACCGGCCCCCGCTGCCGCCAAGCCTAAAAAGGCCACCACCCAAAAAGCAGACGCAGGCGACAATGACGAAACCATTAGCATCGATGATTTCCTCAAGGTGAAATTGCGCGTGGCCCGCGTGGCCAAGGCCGCGCACGTAGACGGTGCCGACAAGTTGTTGCAGCTAACGCTGGACGTAGGCGAGCTGGGTCAACGCAATGTGTTTGCCGGCATCAAGGCCCGTTACGCACCGGAGGAGCTGGAAGGCAAGCTGGTCGTATTGGTGGCCAACCTGGCACCGCGGAAAATGAAATTCGGCATTTCCGAAGGCATGGTGCTGGCCGCCGGCCCCGGCGGAGATGATATTCATATTCTCAGCCCCGACAGCGGCGCCGAACCCGGCATGGAAGTGCGTTAAATAGACGTGCGCTAATTGGCGACATAAAAAAACCGGCCACCGCTGGTTTTTTTATGTCTATCTAAAATCAAATCACCGCAGAATGTTGGGCAGAGTGTCGGGTTACGGCTGCGCCTAACACGACCTACCAGTGCACGCGGGGAATATCGTGTAAGTAGGTCGAATTAGCCTGAAAGGCGTAATCCGGCATTAAGCTTCAAACTCAATTCAACGTCGCCAAGTGCTCCCGCAGCGTCGCCTCATCTTCAATGGTAATCCGCCCGTAACCCAGCGTAATCAGCCCCTGTGCCTCAAAGTTTTTTAGCGTCCGGTGCACCCCCTGGCGGGTCATGCCCATCATATTGGCAATGTGTTCGCGGGTCAGGCGCACCGTCACCGGTCCGCCTTCCGGCTTGCCGCCACGCTGCATTTGCGACAGAAACAACAAACGCTGCCCTATTCGCGCCTGGGTGCCACGCAAGGCGTCTTCTTCAATCATGGAAATGGCAGACCACAGCCGTTGGCTAATCAGATCCAGCACCACCGGATAGCTTTGCGGGTAACGTTGCAGCAAGTCACGGAAATAAGGGCCCGGCACCTCCACCAGCACGGCGGCCTCCTGTGCCGTGGCCCCATAGACGCGCCCAGCCCCCGGGGAAAACACCGCGTCGCCAAACCAGGTGCCGCGGTCAAATATAATCAACACCGCTTCCTGGCCCTGTGCATTCACTGAACTAATCCGCACCTGGCCCTCGGCAATCACACACAGATTGGACTGAGGTTCGCCCTTTTCATAAATCGGCTGATGGGCTTGAAACGCCCGCACACGTGCATGCCGCGCCGCTTCATGCAGCGCCTCGTCCGGGAAACCCGCCAATAAGGGGCAGTGCCGCAGCACCGTATACGCATTCGTCATGGCCCAATTGTAAACCAGTTGACAGTTTTCCCCCTAACCCCCGGCCTACACTCGAGGGAGTAAAAAAACAGACCACATCATAAGGGGCACACCCCAAGATAAGCCCCACATAACGGGAGAGCGCTACATGAACAGCCAGGTCACTCTTAACCCAGCTACCATCCCCTCCAAAAAAAACGCCGTCAGCGCCGAAGAATGGCAGCTGCGCGTGGATCTCGCCGCCGCCTACCGGCTCATTGCCCTGCACGGCTGGGATGATCTTATCTTTACCCACCTATCCGCCCGCCTACCCGGCGACGAGCACCATTTCCTGATCAACCCCTACGGCATGATGTTCGACGAGATCACCGCATCCAGCCTGGTGCGGGTAGATCAGGAAGGAAACAAGCTCGACGACAGCGATTACGACATCAACCCGGCCGGTTTTACCATCCACAGCGCCATCCATGCGGTGCGCGATGATGCTGCCTGCGTCATGCACACCCACACCACCGCCGGCGTCGCCGTATCCGCCCAGCAGGAAGGGTTGCTGGCCCTGTCGCAACAAAGCCTGTTTCCGCTGGCCAGCCTCGCCTACCACGACTACGAAGGCGTAGCCCTGCGCGACGATGAGAAAGCCCGCCTGCAAGCCGACTTGGGCGACGCCAACTTCATGATCCTGCGTAACCATGGCCTGCTCACCGTAGGCAGCACCATCGCCGATACCTTTCTGAGCATGTTCATCTTGCAGCGGGCCTGTGAAATCCAGGTGCAAGCCCTGTCTGGCAACCGCCCGCTGACCCCGATCCCCGCCGGCATCGTCGACACCATCAAGCAACAGGCGGCACAGGTCACCAAGGGCATGGGCGGCAACCTGGCGTGGCCCGGCCTGCTGCGCAAGCTGGATCGCAACAACCCCGGTTACGCAGAATAAGGAGCGCACCATGAATGACATGACCGCACCCCGCGCCGACTTTACTCACATGAAGGAGGGCACCGGCGAGGACTGGCAGATCATTGCCAAATCCTTCGGTGAATTCAGCAAAGGCCTGCCCAATCGCATCATCACTCACCTGCGCCTGCTGGAAGGCGACTTCGGCGGCTTCAAGATCGACCGCTTCCAGCACTGCCTGCAAACCGCCACCTTGGCCCATCGCGACGGCAAAGATGACGAATATGTGGTCTGCGCATTGCTGCACGACATCGGCGATACTCTCGGCACCTTCAACCACGCGGACGTGGCCGCCGTGCTGTTAGAGCCTTTCGTCAGCGAGGCCAACTACTGGATGGTGAAACACCACGCCATCTTCCAAGGCTACTATTTCTTCCACTACCTGGGCATGAATCGCGACATGCGCGAGAACTTCAAAGATCACCCGCACTATCGGCAAACCCTGGAGTTCGTCAGCAAATACGATTCGCCGGCATTCGACCCGGAGGGAGAAACCCTGCCACTGGATTACTTTGAACCCATGCTGCGCAAGGTTTTTGCCGAGCCGCGCAAGTCACTCTATAAAGAAGCCATGGCGGAGCAAGGCTAGCCAGAACCTAACCACCCTCTTTGCCGTTTACCCCACCGTTTAACGGCAAAGAGGGATATCTTCACGAAACACCAACCAAACAAACGTTTCTTCAGAAAAACATACCCTTACCCGTTATTTACTCTAATCACCGTGCATCACCTCTGCGGCTGTCCTCTTCAGGCCAAAACCCGCATGTTCTATCCTCGTTCTTTCTTGCCATTGCCATTGCCAGCAGTACGCTATAACCCCAATGTATACAGATAATTAAATGTCTTTTTAGAGGTGCGAAATGGCGCGGTCACTAGAGGCACTTTGGGAAAAAGTTCACGCCCAAAAAAGTCGGATTCCCTCTCTCTATGGTGATATTGATTTCGATGTCACACCGGAGCGCTTTACCGATGACATCAAAACCCGCAGCGCCTTGCCGGAATCTTTTTCTCGCAAATACCGCGCCGGCATTCTTGCGGACAAAGAAAAAGTCGAACGGGCACGGGCCTACACCCTGCTCGGCGACACCGTGTCTGATGCTTATGCCGCGTTGATGCCGCAATACGGGTTTCGCCACCTGATCACCATGCTCAAAAAAGCCTGCGATGAAGGGCTGGAAGCCGTGGATGATGCACCCCAGGAATTAACCGATTTTATCTCTGCCATGGAATCCACCCCGCACTGGGTAGACATGGACCTTGTCCGTGAAGGGGCGCGCCTGAGCCGCAATCAAATGGCCAACTTGGCGCCCTACGTGATTCGCGGTGCCTTTGTGGCCACCTTCATGAACAAATACTCCGGCCTGCCCATGGCCATCACCGGCACCTTAGCCAACGAATCGGTAAACCAGCGCATCAACGAAACCGCCAGCTTCTTCACCACCGCCACCCTCCCCGGCTCACTGGAACGGTTCGGCCCCGGCTTCAAAGCCGCGGCCATGGTCCGTCTGATGCATTCCATGGTGCGCTTCAACATCATCAAACGCGCCACCATCGACAAGGGCGGCCCTTGGGACCCGGCGGTATATGGCATTCCTATTCCCCAAGTAGACCAAATGCCCGCCGGCACCATGCCCGCCTACCTCACGGCCTTCAGAGCACTGCGTAAAGGCCGTAAACAGTTCACCGCCAACGAGCGAGCCATTGTCGAACTGTCACGCTACCAGTGCTTTTTACTTGGCTTGCCCGAAGAACTGCTGCCCGCCGAAGCACCAGAGATCATCAACACCATGCTCACCTACTCCGGCACCCTGCGCGAAGGCTACGATGACGAAACCTGCGGCGAACTCACCCGCGCCACCATGTCCGTTTACCGAGGCAAAAACAAAAAACTTCTCAGCAAAGCGCACAACCTGGTTGAGCGCAGCTTTTCTAAAGTCTTCTTCACCCAGGCCTTTCTGGGCCGTAAAGACAAATCAAAAGCACAAGAAATGGGCGTGGAACCCCACCTGATCGACTATGCCCTGTTTACTGTGGGCAACCTGTTAGTACTCCCCCGCCTCATCGCCTACCGAACCCTGCAAGACATACCGGTAGCCAACAAGATAGCGGATAAAATACTGGTAAAGAGAATCAAGGAATTACTGGTGGAATACGGCCACGCGGAATACACCACCGACGCCAACCAGTACGCCCCAACAACACAGGAAATCACATAAAAAAGCGCGGCCTGAAAGCTGCGCAGGTGCCGGGTTACGGCTACGCCTAACTGGGCCTAAACATTCTCAACAGGCCGTAATTCACCCAAGGGCTCAGAGAGCCAGAAAGGCGTAACCTGATCACCTTTATCGACAGCCGAAAATTCCGGGAAGGAGATATGCTTAACCTCTCCAATTCCGGGGTCAGCTTTTTCAGGGATTCTTGTATCGGGGGAGTGGACATTAGACGACCTCATTATTAAGCCCCCAAGAGCTCGCGTACTTTCTCATTGGTTATCTTCTGGCGATGAAGAAGCCATAAAATCGCCGTATGCCCAAACACTTGTGATATCGCACCTATCGTTTGAAGGTGCACCAATGTCACTTCGGAACGTTCGGCTGGGTTAACGACTGTTTCAGACTTCCCGTGTGTTTCCAATGACATAAACCTGTAGAGAATCTGATACAGATCTAAAATTCCAGACTCACGGGCTTGCTGCTCAATCGAAACGCCTTTTTTCGGCTTGTTTCTAGTCGATAGAAAATCATTGGTGACATCCGCGCCATCTTCTTTTGACTTGACGGACAGCAATCCGTCTTTCATAGCCATCTGGGCAAGCCTATCGAGTTCATTTGTAGGAAACTCCGCGTACCTTGCCGCACGTTCTGGATCCGATATCACCCAATGTAGCGAGATAAACAACTCCAGTAATTGCCGAGATAAGATGCCCAATGCTGTCGGATTCTCTGACAAGCCGAGATTGGTAGTGTCCACACCCCCTAAACTGAGACAGACCTGATTAGAGTTTTCCACTTTCTGGCGATACACCGCTGGCGGTATGTCACCCAGGCTTTCATGCGGCCGCTCGTCGTTGTAATCCAGCATCCATAGCCACGCCATTTCCCGAACCTGCCCCAGACTCTCGAACAGATAGGCGTCAAGGAACTCATAGCGGAATGAGCCGTTAAATCGCTCGACGAAGCCATTCTGTTGCGGTTTGCCAGGCTGGATGTAGGCGACCTCGATGCCTTTCTCTTCACACCAATCATAGAACTCCGCTGCGATCAGCTCTGGCCCGTTATCCACCCTGATCTGATTTGGCAGCCCACGCTCTTGCTCAAGGCGCTCCAGCGTCCGCACTACACGTCCTGCCGGGAGGCTGGTGTCCACTTCGATAGCGAGACACTCGCGAGTGCCTTCATCAATGATGTTCAGCGTACGGAAGCGCTTGCCGCAATAAAGCGTGTCGTGCATAAAATCCAACGCCCACTGCTTGTTCGGATACATGCTGACCTCCAACGGTTTGGCGATACGCTTGGGCAATACTCGCTTCGTGCGCCTGCGCAAGTTCAGGCCCATCTGGCAATATACGCGGTAGACACGCTTGTGATTGAAAGGCAAACCCTTATTCCTAATGCGCTTGTAGCACTTCCAGAAGCCAGCCCTCGGTGACTTCTTGAGCTGCTCGTTCAGCGCCTCAATGACAGCAGCATCCGCTACACGCCAGTCCCGGGGCCTGCGGTAGTAGCTCGCCCGCCCCAGACCGACCAACTTACAAGCGTGAGTAATCGATAATCCAAATTCGACCAGAGCCGTTGCCGACTCGCGTCTCTCTGCTGTCACCAACCCTTTTTTGCGAATAGATCCTTCAGGGCAGCGTTTTCCAGGCTCAGATCAGCAAACATCTGCTTGAGTTTGGCATTCTCGTCCTGGAGCTCCTTGAGCTTCTTCACATCCGATGCCTCCATGCCACCGTACTTGCTCTTCCAGTTGTAGTAGGTGGCATTGCTTATGCCGTGCTTACGGCAGATCTCTTCGACCTTCATGCCCGCATCAACCTCTTTGAGGATCGATACGATCTGGGTTTCAGTAAAGCGTGATTTCTTCATTATCGTCTCCTGAGATGTGATATTCCCAGAAAACTCTAATCAGGTCTGTCTCAGTTTAGGGGGTGTGGACATTAGGCGATTTTCGCTCACTTTATGAACCAAGCATGGTTTGACCCATCCCAGCCATAGTGCTTACCGCGGAATGCATCCATAGCGGCGACATACTGTGAAAGAATTAACGTAACATCACTCGCTTGAGGCACATCATCTTCGTCTAACATATCCAAGAACTCAATAGACTCTTCATCAGAGAGGACGGTTTTCACTCGCTCTAGAAGTCGATTAACAATTTTAATTTTGCTTTTACTTACGGCAGAATCCGGCTTTTTTTTAGACAGCTCTTTGAACTCCGTATACATTGCTTGGAGCAAGGGTGTCATAGTATCGTGCGTTCCTGCCTTCTCTCTAGTTGTATAGAATTTATCTGTACTCACTTTTAATCCTTAAGCTTCTTGGGTTTAACGGTGCGAATCAACACCATACCATCATCATCAACACTGTCATTTTCATCTCCTTCTACACGCCAATACCAAGCACCGTTCCGTATTACAACATTATCGGCTCTTTGCTTTTCGAAGCATTGCAGGTACTGCGATAGAATGAAAACCACATCGCTGTTTTGTGGGATATCATCTTCATCAAAGTTGTCGAAATCGTCGAAAGGCTTATATTTCTCAGCGAGATATTCGTTACTTTGAGATATCAGTTTGTTAACAAACTTTAGTTTGAATTTGTTAACTGCATCATTAGGGTTCTTTTTTGAAAGAAGCGATATTTCCTCGTAAATACTGAGTAGCTGACCTGATAATTTTTCAAATATGTCGACGTTACTTCTATTCATTATTGTTCCTTTAAGATGGGCAAGAGCGCCTAAATTCAATATATTTTTTCTTCAGCACTTCGATGGGTGCGCGTTGTTTACTTTCATAAACATCAACCATTAACTTCAAGTCATCATCTGTTATTGCGATTATGCATTTTCTTTGAGATGACCATAAATCAATCGTATTTGTAAACATCGACTTAGGTAAGGGATTTCTTGTTAAAAACACCCCAAACCTACCAATATTGGATTGCATATATCGATTAAGCTGATTTATATGGTCGCGATCGATTTTCTGTACATTCTTCATTTCTATGACAAGCTGCCTGTTATCATATTCGGTGAATATTTCATCAAGAAAATCGACATCTCTGTTATTGTAAAATATCAAGTCACGAATATGGCGACCAGATTCGGTTCTGCTTTGTGTCTGTGCAAAATCTAAATGAGGGTAAAACAAGGTGGCTAAAAGATCCGCTGACAAATCCTCATACTTCATATCAGCCCCGTCTTCCTTGCCCGTATTTAACTTCAGCAGTTCGTTCAATTTCCTCTTGGCTGATAAGACTGGGATCTGACTAAATAGAGGGTCGTTTTGGCAGTCTCGAGCGGTCTTATCTTTATATTTAATGTATTCCTCAACAACCCCGTAATTTTCTCTGTTGAAATTTAGTACTTTTACTCGTTCTTCGGGTTCATTTGGGTTAAATATCTCATCTCTAGGGCAGTGTGATTTAAAGTAATCTTCAAAGTTAATCCACGGGTTAAATCTTAGCCAGCGCTTAGGGGTGAATATCAATGGCTCTCTGGTTCTAGGGTTTACGGGCAAAAATAGCTTTTGATTAAGATCGAATGAATTGCTTTGATAATTATATACTGAGTCAAGAATAACCCCCTCGGTGGGTATATTGTTAATTTCACATTGCTCAATTGTGTAATCAATTAAAAATGACTTTATATAGTTGCAGGCAATATCACTTATTCGATCTTTAGATATTCCAGAAATATATAGCTGAATCAATTCAAAATGTGTGAACCCAAATTGACTGTATTCCGGGATATCTCTAAATAGATTAAGAATTTCATTTGCTTGTTTAGAACCTATTTTTAGGCCTTTTCGGGTTTTAGACACACCAAGGCCAACTTCAGGACATTCTGATAGATTGACAAGCGTTTCAATAGCTTCGCTTTCCCGCCCCTTTTTGATCAGAAAGTTGAGGTGATTGAATGAATTAGTAATCGCAGTATGTAATGACTGATCTTGCATAGATGGCGACTTCCATAGTAAGAATGGATCGACATAAAGCGGGATGTCTTCGTCAAAAAACTGAATCGCAAAATCCAAGTCTGCCTGTGACTTATGTATGCCATGATGATCAGTTAATCTTGGTCGGAATATTTCCATATGCTCTCAGTTTGCTTTTCGCCTAACGCCTTGCGCAGCGGCGCGAGGAACGAGCGTCCGGCCCCGAAGGGGCGAACTGCCGCTACTTGTTATGTCTTTTGACTTGACGAGCAGCTTGCCACACATAAAGAACAAGCAAGGCAACCTGAGCGGCATAGTCATAAACACTTGTTTTCCAATGATCTGGATGGACATCACTTGGCTGAAATATAACTGTCGTTGCTATAAGGCACAAAAAAGCCAAAATCAGATAAACAAAGGTAGCAATGATCAATCTAGCCACAAGCAAAACTTTCATCCTCCCTGGACATAACAGCGTATTCACTCGAACGATTCGACATATCTTTTTTCGACATATTTCTTAACAGGCTACCGTATATAATTCCGATAAACCCATAACATTTAGCAACTTACCCAAGAGGTGAGAACTTTTCCCATCTGACAAAACTCGAACGAGCGGCCTATTTCCGGGGACTCCATGCACATTTAAGTCGCAATCCGAACTAAAGATCAATGACTTAGCGAATCTTGAGATATCACCTACACGCATTTCGCCCCATTCTGTTGAGCACGGGTTCCCATTGATTCGGCCTGGGGGAGCTGATTGCTCGTGAAGGAAAAGGAAACAAGGATCGAGTCACTGTACTTTCCAGCCAGTGACATGGGCGGCTGAGGCTTCAGATAAATATAGCCACCTGCTATTACAAGCAGTGAACAATTTCGGCGTCAGATATTGTGTTTTTCCCCTTGGGGCACGGGGCAAGACCTGCCCCTCGCGTGCTTTTGTATTTCCGAATCTTCTGCGCTTTTTTTTGCGTCTTATTTTCTGGATAAAACCAGCATGACAAGCTTGACCAGAAGATAAGATGAAAAGACAAGAAAAACCCAGAACGCAAAATATGGATAGATAGCCGGAGCAGCCAAATAATCGCATCCCTGCTGACATATGACAGCGTAATAAATGCCTGATAACAGGCACGTAATCCCTGAGCCAATAAGCCCAATGAAATACAGAAGTGGCTTTTTCAAGTTAAGCACCCATTAATGTAGCGTAATCAGAACCCTATAAGCGGTTCCCCCTAGCTCAACCGTTTCCCTATTAGCAGCCTGTTGTTGATGATGACCGACGAAACGGCCTGGCATAACAGCCCTTTGTGGTGCCATAGCCAAGTTGCTACACAGAGCTCAAAGCAAGGTTGCGTTGAAAGCAGGTCAACGCCAGTGATACTCGGGCTTTTCTACCCCTCAGGGGAAAACTGCCCCGTTTCCAAAAACACCTTTACCTGCTCAATCACCGCGCCGTTTCGCATCATGAACGGATGCGTCACCGGCAATACCAAATGATCCTGCATGCCTTCGACTTTGGTTCTTTCCACGGTGACTTTACCGTCATTGGGGCCGGGAAGTTGGGTGGAGAGCAGAAAATTGATGGTTTGGTTGCCGGCAATGACTCCCACCGGAAAATCCACTGGGCCAAGCTGGTTGGGGATGCTATCCGGGCCGGTGCCCATTTGGCTGCCGGCGGGGCCGTTGAACCACTGGAATGGCGCCCAGCTACCGAGGCGGTCGACGACTTCACTGCCCTGATTGGGTGGGCCGAGCATGACGGTTCTGCCCAGGCGTGGAATCGTATGTTGGCTGAGATACTGGCGCAGCAAAATGCCACCCATGGAGTGGGTGACAAAATGAACCGCCCCGTTGGGTGGGCATTTATTCAGTGCGGCGCGAAGGGTTTCAGCGGCAAGGGTTTGAATGTTCTTTTTGGTAGAAGGATAGCCCTGATTAACCACGGCATAACCGCTTTTCTCCAGGGCCGTTTCCATTTTCTTCATTGAATGGGCGGTTCTGGCCAACCCATGCAACAACACAACGCATTGCGGCTCGTCCATGCTTTCCTCCGCCTGTGCTGAAGGATTAACGAACACAGACGCCAGCAATACTGCCAGCGCCCCTACCCTGCCCGTGAAAAGGCTAGCCAATTTGATCCAGTGCGGTTTTGAGGCGGGCCACCGCCGCATCCACGTCGCCGAGTTTGTCCAAGCCAAACAGGCCAACACGGAAGGTTTTGAAGTCCGCCGGTTCGTCACACATAAGAGGCACACCGCCTGCGGTCTGCAGACCTTGCGCCACAAACGCCGCGCCACTTTTAATGCCATCGTCGCCGGTGTAGGACACCACCACACCGGGAGCTTCAAAGCCCGGTGCTGCCACGCTGGCAAAACCATGCTCAGCCATCAACGCACGGACTGCCTTGCCCAGCTGCCACTGTTGGGCTTTAACGGTGTCCAGGCCACGTTCCACGGTTTCCAGCATGGTGTCGCGGAAAGCGGTCAGCGCATCGGTGGGCATGGTGGCGTGGTAGGCATGGCCGCCGTTTTCATAGGCAATCATGATGTCGCGCCATTTACGCAGGTCGCAGGCAAAGCTGGTGCTGGTGGTCTCCTGCAGGCGCTTGTCGGCCTCTTCGCTGAGCATCACCAGTGCGCTGCACGGCGAGCTGCTCCAGCCTTTTTGTGGCGCGCTGATTAACACATCCACGCCGCACGCCTGCATATCCACCCAGATGGTGCCGGAGGCAATGCAGTCGAGCACGAACAGGCCACCCACGCTGTGCACTGCATCGGCCACCTGTTTGATGTAGTCATCGGGCAGAATAATGCCAGACGCCGTTTCCACATGAGGCGCAAACACCATGGCCGGTTTTTCAGCCTTAATCGCCGCGACCACGTCTTCAATAGGAGCCGGTGCAAACGCGGCTTGCGGCTGGTCATTAACCGGTGACGCCTTGAGCACGGTTTCTTTGGCGGGAATCTTGCCCATCTCGAAGATCTGGCTCCAGCGGAAGCTGAAGAAGCCATTGCGGATCACCAGGCAAGATTGATCGGTGGCAAACTGCCGGGCCACCGCTTCCATGCCATAGCTGCCGCCGCCGGGCACCACGGTCACCGAATGCGCGTTATAGACCTGCTTCAAGGTCGATGAGATATCCCGCATCACCTGCTGAAAGCGCTGTGACATATGGTTCAGGGAACGGTCGGTGAAAACCACGGAATATTCGAGCAGACCATCACGGTCAAAATCGCGGGGTAAAGCAGGCACAGGTTTCTCCCAATCAACAAGGTTAGGGGTACGGGGTCTTTCGTCTGTCTTGGATACTGGATTGCCCGCCCCACCGCAACCGTTTGCCCCCTCTGGGCGGCAAAATAGTGGCAAAAGCAGTTCAACTGCTTAAAAGACCACCAATGGTCTGTATCCCCCTGCCTATTAAGCTTATTCGCTATCATTCTTGAGCCAATACAGGCGCTGCCGCATACTATGCACCCTTAACGCCTTGTAAACATGGCGTTTACTCCTATTTTCGGCAAGCGAGCCTGCGATCACATGACTGAGTACGTCCTGATTCTGATCAGCGCTGTGCTGGTGAACAATTTCGTGCTGGTGCAGTTCCTTGGGCTGTGCCCATTCATGGGGGTCTCCAATAAAGTGGAGACCGCCATGGGTATGTCTTTGGCCACCACTTTCGTGCTGACCCTGTCTTCGGTGCTTGCCTACCTGACCTGGGCCTACATTCTGGTGCCCTTTGAACTGGAATACCTGCGCACCATCAGCTTTATTTTGGTGATCGCCGTGGCCGTGCAGTTCACCGAAATGTTTGTTAAGAAAGCCAGCCCCTTGCTGTACCGGGTGCTGGGCGTCTTTCTGCCCCTCATTACCTCTAACTGTGCCGTGCTGGGCGTGGCCCTGCTGAATGTTCGCCAGGAAGACGCCACCTTTATGTCGTCGCTGACCTATGGTTTCGGTGCCGCCATTGGTTTTTCCCTAGTACTGATTCTGTTTGCCGCCATGCGTGAGCGCATTGCCGTGGCCGATGTGCCCGAAGCTTTTCGCGGCCCCAGCATCGGCCTGATTACCGCTGGCTTGATGTCGCTGGCGTTCATGGGCTTTTCCGGGTTGATCAAGCTATGAGTGGTGTACTGATTGCTGTCGCCGCCCTGCTAGCCTTGGCCGCCGTGTTCGGTGCGGTGCTGGGTTTTGCCTCGGAAAAGTTCAAAGTGGAAGGCGACCCGATCGTCGACCAAATCGACTCGTTGCTGCCCCAAACCCAATGCGGCCAGTGCGGCCATCCGGGCTGTCGCCCCTACGCAGAAGCCATTGCTGAAGGCGAAGAGCACAACCGCTGCCCGCCAGGGGGGCAAGACACGGTTGTTGCGTTATCGGAACTGTTGGGCCGCGAAGAACTGACGCTGGATGATGAGGGTGCGGAAGACGCTAACGTGGCCAAGGTGGCCTACATCCGTGAAGACGAGTGTATTGGCTGCACCAAGTGCATCCAGGCCTGCCCGGTAGATGCCATTGTCGGCGCCGCCAAGCTGATGCACACCGTCATTGTGGATGAGTGCACCGGCTGCGACCTCTGCGTGGAGCCCTGCCCGGTGGATTGCATTGATATGCTGGAAGTGAAGCCCACCCTGCAAACCTGGGGCTGGCAGCGCCCGGCCGGGATTGGTGAACGCCCGGACAGCCGTATCGAGGTGGTGAATTTATGACACACCCGATACCTAACACCACGCGCATGATGCGGGTGCTTTGCCAACCTGCTCCGCTCGCCCATGGCGGGAGGTTTTTGCTATGAGTCAGGCCCAAACCGATAAAGCCCAGAAGCCCCGCTCGATTTTTGCCCGCCTGGCATCTGGCATGCGGCGCTCGGCGACTCCTGCTGGAAAGATTCATGACTTCCATGGCGGCATTCATCCGCCGGAAATGAAACACCTGTCCAACGGCACGCCCATTATGGCCGGCCCGCTGCCACAGCAGCTGGTGTTGCCGTTGAACATGCACATCGGCGCACCTGCCAAGCCATTGGTAGCACCCGGTGACAAGGTCCTTAAAGGGCAAATGATTGCCGAACCCGTCGGTGCGGTGAGCGCGGCCATTCATGCGCCCACCTCTGGCACGGTCAGCGCTATCGGCCCTCGCCCCATACAACACCCGTCAGGAATGGATGCAGTATGTATCGTCATCGATACCGATGGCGAAGACCAGTGGATTGAGCACCAAGGCGTTACCGATTTCACCGAAAAAAGCCCGGCGGAACTGGTCGATATAATTCGCCACGCGGGCATTGCCGGCATGGGCGGCGCCGGCTTCCCTACCAGCATCAAAGTTAACTTGGGCGACCACCAGCGCGTAGAGCAGCTGATCATCAATGCGGTGGAGTGCGAACCCTACATCACCGCCGACGACCGCCTGATGCGCGAACGTGCCGAGCAAATCGTTACTGGCATTCATATTCTTCAATACCTTCTCAATCCTCGCCGTACCTTAATCGGTATCGAGGACAACAAGCCCGAGGCCATTTCCGCGATCAAGCGGGCCTGCAAAGGCTGCGATATTGAAGTGCGCGTGGTGCCCACCAAATACCCCTCCGGCGGTGAGAAGCAGCTAATCCAGTTGCTCACCGGCAAGGAAGTGGCCAGTGGCCAATTGCCTGCCCAGGTGGGCGTGGTATGCCAAAACGTGGGCACGGCCTATGCCGTTAAACGGGCCGTGTGTGATGGCGAGCCGCTGATATCGCGGGTCACCACCCTCACTGGCGATGGCGTCAGCCAGCCCGGTAATTACGAGGTGCTGCTGGGCACCCCGGTGCGCGATTTACTGGCCTATGGCAACTTGGCTGGCCTGGAGATTGGCCGTTTGGTCATGGGTGGGCCAATGATGGGCTTCACCCTGCACAACCCGGCTGTGCCGGTGGTCAAAACCACCAACTGCATTATTGCTGCCAGCCCGGAAGAGCTGCCGGAACCGCCACCGGAACAACCCTGTATTCGCTGTGGTTCCTGCGCGGAAGTGTGCCCAGCCAACCTGCTGCCCCAGCAACTGTACTGGCACGCCAAGAATGACGACCTGGAAAAAGCACAGCATCACAACCTGATGGACTGCATCGAATGCGGTGCCTGTGCCTATGTATGCCCCAGCCATATTCCCTTGGTGCAGTACTACCGCTACGCCAAGGCCGAAGTTCGCCAACAGGCCGCAGACCAGCTAAAAGCCGACAAGGCTCGCCAGCGCTTCGAAGCCCGGCAGGCTCGCATCGAGCACGAACAGGCAGAAAAAGAAGCCCGTCGCCAAGCGCGCCTGGAAGCCAATCGCAAGAAGAAGGAAACCGGCCCGGCCGCCGCCAGTTCCGTGGATGTGGCCGCCCTGAAACAGGCGTCACTGGATGCCTCAAAAGCCTACAAAGCCGCAGTGAAAGCGGCCAAGGCCGCAGAGGCCGATGGCGCAGACAACGTGGCCGAACTGAAAGCCCAGGCGGAAAACCTAAAAGCCGTGGCCGACCAGGCCAAAGCGGCAGTGCGTGATGCCAAAGACGGCGCCCCCGTTGCGGCAGCCCCGGCAGAAGATACGGTGGCCAAACTCAAGAAGCAGGTCGGCGAGGCCTCCAGCGCGTACAAGGCGGCAGTGAAAGCCGCCAAAGCAGCGGAAGCCGAAGGCGCAGACAATGTGGCAGAATTGAAAGCCCAGGCAGACACACTGAAAGCCGCCGCCGACGCACTCAAGGCTGAGCTGCGCGATGCCAAAGCCAATGCACCAGCGGCCAGCGCACCGGCCACACAGGTAGACCCGGTTGCCGAGTTGAAGAAACAGGTCGGTGAAGCCTCCTCCGCTTACAAGGCCGCAGTGAAAGCGGCCAAACAGGCCGATGAGAACGGCGACGATAACGCTGCCGAACTCCGCGCCGAAGCAGACCGGTTGAAAGCCATTGCCGACCAACTGAAAGCCGAGCTCCGTGACGCCAAGGCCAGCGCGCCAGCCACCACTGCGCCTGTAACTGCGCCCGCCACAGCTAAAATCGACCCGGTAACAGCGCTGAAGCAACAGGTTGGCGAAGCCTCCATGGCCTACAAGGCGGCGGTAAAAACAGCCAAGCAGGCCGATGAAGAGGGCGCCGATAACGTGGCCGAGCTTCGCGCCGAGGCAGACCGCCTAAAAGCTATCGCGGATCAGCTAAAAGCCGACCTACGCGATGCCAAAGCCGCCGCGCCCACTGTACCCGCACCTACGCCAACGCCCGCAGCAGCCCCGCCGGCGGCCACCGACCGCCCTGCGGTTCCGGAAGAACAGGCGCCGCAGTCGTTGACTGAAGTCGACCCGGAACAGGCGGCCAAACGGCAGAAACGCCTTAAGGGCTTAAAAACCGCCTATAACATAGCGCACAAGCAATACAAGGAAGCCCACGCTGCCTTCGAACGGGCCGAGCGCAACGAAACCGCCAGCGCCGACGAACTCAGCGCTATGCAGGGCAAAATCGACAAACTCAAAGCCAAGGCGGACAACGCCCGTGATGCACTGGATGCTCTGATCGAAGAAGCCAAGGCCGACATTCGTGCCCATACCGGCAAAGACCTGAAAACCCTGAAACTGGAAGCCGCCCGCGCAGAAAGTGCTCTGGCAGACAAACAGCAGGAACTGGAACAGCAACGCAGCAGTGCGTCGGAAGACACCCTTGAAGCGCTAAGCTCGGAACTTCAGGCGCTGGAAAGCGAAACCCAGATTGCCCGCAAGGCGCTCAAGCAAGCGCTAGAAGAACAAGGATTGGCAGAATGAATATAACCCTGACGCCGGATGCAGGCTCCCAGGCGCTGACCTTCTGCAGGAGCGTCGCTGGCAGCGCGATTCTCGCGCCCTCAATATCGGCGCGTTCGGCCACACATGGGATATATCAATGAGCCTGATTACCTCAACGTCACCCCATGCCACGGTGAAAAACAACACCGGCGCGTTTATGCGCCAGGTGATCTACGCCACCCTGCCCGGCCTTGCCGTGCTGACTTGGCAGTTTGGCTGGGGGTCGGTGATCAACGTGCTCTGGGCGGTGATTGTTGCGCTGGTCAGTGAAGCGTTATTCCTAAAAGCCCGTGGCCGCAATATCGCCTTCTACCTGAAAGACTACAGTGCGGTGGTGACTGCGGTACTGCTTGGTTTAGCGTTGCCGCCCACCGCCCCCTGGTGGCTCACCCTGGTGGGTGTCAGCTTTGCCATCATCGTAGCCAAGCAGCTATACGGCGGCCTGGGCATGAACCCCTTCAACCCGGCCATGGTCGGCTATGTGCTGCTGCTCATTTCCTTCCCGGTGGCCATGACTCAATGGCTGGCGCCCGGCGAACCGTTATCGTTGCTGCAAAGCTGGCAGCTGTTTACCGGGCAACTACCGGTGGACGGGCTCAGCGGTGCCACCCCACTAGACACCTTCCGCACCGTCCACAGTGCCGGGGCAAGCAGCGAGATAGAGCTGGCCAGCCACAGTATTCTGCATGGCCAGTTTGCCGGGCTGGGTTGGGAATGGGTCAACCTGGCATTCCTGCTCGGCGGCCTGTATCTCATTAGCCGCAAAATCATCACCTGGCACATTCCTGCTGGCTTTCTCGCAGGCCTAGGCTTACCGGCTCTGCTTGCCTGGTTGATTGATCCGGTCCGCTTTGCCGACCCGCTCTTTCAGCTGTTTTCTGGTGGCGCCATGCTGGGGGCATTCTTTATCGCCACCGACCCGGTCAGTGCCGCCACCAGCCGCATGGGCCGGCTGGTTTATGCCTTGCTGATCGGCGTGCTGATCTGGGTGATTCGCACCTTTGGCGGCTACCCGGACGCGGTGGCATTTTCGGTATTGCTGCTCAACCTGTCCGCCCCCTTCATTGATTACTACACTCAGCCACGGACCTACGGGCATAAGTCATCCAACCGAGGGACCAACTGATGATGCGCTATGCCATCACCAAGAACGCGGTGATCCTCGGGCTGTTTGCCATTGGCACCGCCGCCACCCTGGCCATTACCAATGAAGCCACATTAGATCAGGTGCGCTGCAACAAGCAGCAAGCGCTGATGACCTCATTGAATCAGGTGATGCCTCATCATCAGCACGACAACGACTTGCTTGCCGACCGCATCACCGTGAACGATCCCCTGCTGGGCCGCAGCGAGCAGCACCTATACCGTGCCCGGCTTAATGGCGAGAACAGCGGTGCCGTTCTGGAAGCCACCGCCCCGGATGGCTACGGCGGCGCCATTGCCTTGATTGTCGGCGTGGATACCCAAGGCCAAGTGCAAGGCGTGCGCGTGGTGCCGCCTCACAATGAAACCCCGGGTTTGGGGGACAGTATCGAAACCAAAAAGTCTGACTGGATTCTTGGCTTCAATGGCCATTCTCTGGGCAACCCAGAGGCGGCAGGCTGGGCCGTAAAGAAAGACGGCGGCGAGTTCGACAGCTTTACCGGCGCCACCATTACCCCCCGTGCGGTAGTCGGCGCCGTGCACCGCGCGCTACAGTACTTCTCGGCTAACCAGAACCACGTCTTCAGCGCCCCTGCAGACACCACCCCGGTGGAGACCTGTGATGAGTGATGTGAACTACAAAAAGATCAGCATGGACGGCTTGTGGAATAACAACCCGGCCACCGTGCAGATTCTCGGCCTGTGCCCTTTGCTGGCAGTTACCGGGTCCGTGGTCAACGCCATGGGCCTGGGCCTGGCAACGCTGGTGGTGCTGATGGGCTCCAACGCCTGCGTATCACTGATTCGTCATTACGTTACCGATGCTGTGCGCCTGCCTGCCTTCGTAATGATCATCGCGGCCATGGTAACCGTGATCGAAATGCTGATGCAGGCTTACACCTTTGAGCTGTATGAAATCCTCGGCATTTTCATTCCGCTGATCGTAACCAACTGCACCGTGCTGGGCCGCGCCGATGCCTTCGCCAGTAAAAATGCGGTTCTGCCCGCTATGGTGGACGGCGTGATGATGGGCATGGGCTTTTTGGTGATCTTGCTGATTCTCGGTGGCATGCGCGAACTGGTAGGCCAAGGCACACTGTTCAGCAACATGCAGCTGCTCTTCGGCCCCATGGCTGCCCATTGGGAGCTCACGGTCATCGATAACTACGGCGGTTTCCTGCTCGCCATCTTGCCGCCCGGCGCCTTCCTTGGGTTAGGGCTGATCATCGCGGGTAAAAACGTCATCGACAAGCGCATCAAAGAAGTCCAGAAACGCAAAGCCAGCGACGAACCTAAAACCAGCCGTCGGGTGCGCACCACCGGAAAAGTCGGCTAGCCAAGCCTGTCGCCTTCTCGCCCTCCTACGCCCTCTTCGTAGGAGCGGCTCAACCAACAAAAGTGGCCACCAAAACCTCAATGGTGCCGCGCGCATTTCCTATGACCTCTTCTTCATATAAAAAAATGAAGAAGAGGTCATCATGCTCATTTATTTGCTGTGCATGTAAATATTTTTACTCTGTTGAACAGCACAATTCACATTCTTTTGCACTTGTTGCGGACCACACAGCGAACATTTTCACTGCTACTGAATCATAATGAACACAACTAACAAATAAGGAGTCAGCCATGAAAAGCGCAGCAATTGCCACCTTAAGTATTGTGGGTGCCGTGGCCATCGCGGGTGTGGGCTATGGGGCTTATCAGGCCGTTACCCCACAAAAATCAGGCTATGCCAAAGTGCTCAATGTAGAACCCATTGTGAAAAGCTGGCAAGAACCCCGTGAGGTTTGCCAGCAAGTGAGTGTAGAGCGCAAAAAACCGGTCAAAGACCAACACCGGGTCACCGGTAGTGTGGTTGGTGCCGTTATCGGCGGCGTTGTGGGCCACCAGTTTGGCGGCGGCAGCGGTAAAGATGCCGCCACCGCAGGTGGTGCCATTGCCGGCGGTGTGGCTGGCAACCAGATCCAAAAAGGAATGCAGGAAAAAAACACTTACACTGCAACAGAGCAGCGTTGCAACACGGTAATGGAAAACAAAAGCCGGACCGAAGGCTATGACGTGACCTATACCTTCAATGACAACGAACAGACCATTCGCATGGACAAGAAACCCGGCGAACGGCTCCGCATTGAAGATGGCGACGTGGTCACGCAATAACGCCAACTACGCAAAAAGAAGCCCGCATTAGCGGGCTTCTTTTTTTGGGCTTTCTGCACATAGCAGTGCGCTGTCTGCAGGCCATCATCCCGACAACATCGATACAAACGTTTGAATGATAGTGGCATTAGCAATATCCACGATAAAGCCCCCCACCACCGGTACGATAATAAACGCCAACGGTGAGGGGCCATGATGCTGTGTCACAGATTGAATATTCGCCACCGCGGTTGGTGTTGCCCCCATGGCAAAACCACAGTGGCCTGCACAGAGCACTGCCGAATCGTAGTTACGCCCCATCAGGCGGAAGGTGACAAAGGTAATGAAGGCCAACGCCAACAGCACCTGTCCGATCAGCATTGCCAACATCGGCAAAGCCAGATCCACTAACTGCAACAGCTGCAAACTCATCAGCGTGATTGCCAGAAAAATTCCCAACGCCGTATTGCCCACCACATCAATGGTGGCATCATTGACCTTCCATAGACGGCGCGCAGTATTGCCCAGCAGGATGCACACGAACAACACCCAGACAAACGTCGGCAAGCGGAACACAGAGGCAAACGTTTCTGCCGCCGCTTTACCGACAACAACGCCGATGGAAAGTAACATTAAAATCCGAATCACACTGCCTGCGGAAATAGGGTGTGGTTTCTCTGCCTTGTCGTAGGCTGAGGCATCTTCAGCGGCCCCATGGGCAGGAGCCGCGAGCCGATAACGGCGAATCAAAAACATGGCCAGCGGACCGCCCAGCAAGGCCCCAAATATCAGACCAAAGGTGGCTGATGCTGCCGCCAGCTCCGACACCCCGGTTAACCCAAAATCTTTTTCGAACACCCCGGCCCAAGCTGCGCCGGTACCGTGGCCCCCGGTCATGGTCACCGAGCCACCGATCAACCCGTAGTAAGGCTCTAGGCCCAAGATCTTGGCCATGCCAACCCCGGCCAGATCTTGCAGTGCCACCAATACGATCACTAACACCGCAAACAACAACATGGCCCAGCCACCTTGCTTCAGCAGACGAAAATCTGCAGCTAGGCCCACCGCCCCAAAGAAAAAAAGCATGGAGGGTATCTTCATGCTTTCATCGAACGTTAGGGAAAGCCCACCAAGCTGAAGCCCGGTCACAATGATGGTTGCTAACAAACCGCCCACCACCGGTTCCGGCATATTCAACCGGGAAAGGATGGACACCCGGTGCACCAGCCACTGACCTGACCCAAGAACCAACAAGGCGATCATCAGGGTTTCCATGGCGGAAAACTGCATCTAACTCTCCTTTTTGATCCGTCTATCCGGACCTGACACACCACCGTTCACAGGGGTTACCCCTCACAGTAGCCACTTGATTCGCTATACTGCCTCGCGAACACAGGAAGATGATATGAATCGCGAAAAACGTACTGAAATTTTTTCTCGTCTGCGTGCCCAGAATCCACACCCGACCACCGAACTGGAATACCAGTCGGATTTCGAGCTACTGGTTGCCGTGGTGCTCTCAGCCCAGGCCACGGATGTGGGCGTTAACAAAGCCACCGCGCGGCTATATCCGGTGGCGAATACGCCAGAGGCGATTTTCGCTCTAGGTGTAGATGGGCTCAAAGAGTACATCAAGACCATCGGCCTGTTTAATTCCAAGGCCGAAAACATCATTCAACTGTGTAAAATATTGATCGAACAGCATGAGAGCCAGGTACCCCGCACCCGTGAAGAGCTAGAAGCCCTTCCCGGTGTTGGCCGCAAAACCGCCAACGTGGTGCTTAATACTGCCTTCGGCTACCCCACCATGGCCGTGGACACCCACATCTTCCGCGTCTCCAACCGCACCCGCATTGCTCCGGGTAAAAATGTGCTGGAGGTAGAAAAACGCCTAGTGCGGCTGGTGCCGGAGGAGTTTCTACGTGACGCCCATCACTGGCTAATTCTGCATGGCCGCTATGTGTGCACCGCCCGTAAACCCAAGTGCGGAGAATGCTTGATCGCTGATCTATGCGAGTTTCCGCCTCGCCAGCGGCCTAGCTAACGGAGCATGGTGAGCCCCGCCATTAGCCGCCGGCTGCCCTCTTATAGTTAAAGGCTCAGCCGTATCGGATCCTGCCCGCGTTGCTTCGCTTTCGGCAGCAAAGGCACGGGGCTTGTCTGGCTAAGCCTTAAGCGGTGGCATCCAACTCACCGCTGAATACCTTCTCAAAAAAAGCCAACACGCGCTGCCAACTATCTTCCGAAGCCCCTGCATCAAACTTCGACCGAAGCGGCGGTAACGGCCCTAGCTTCTTAAAGGTGAAGGTCTGGTGGTCATTCATGAACGAATGCCCCACATCGTCATAGCTGCGAATATCATGCGGCACTCCCAGCGATTCCATATGGCTGGCCAGTCGTTCACCATGATCACCGAACAGCATATCTTGCTTGCCCCAACCACCCACCGCAGGGCAAATACCACGTAACGTCTCGGCCTTTTTCGGAATACCACCATAGAAAGGAGCGACGACCTGCACCGGCGCCTGGCTGGCATAGAGCACGGCGAAACGCCCCCCCATACAAAAGCCCATAACACCCACCTGGGATACCGGCTCATCCGTCTGCGCTAGCAACCATTTACGGCAAGCCTCCAGCTGAACAAACGCGGTTCCTTTGCCGGTTTCATGGGCCTTAAGGGTTTTCACCACACACAGTGCCTTACTGCCAGGCAAGTCATAGAGATCGGGCACCAGCACCGGATAACCGTTATCCGCCAAACGCGTGGCAATACGCTCAATGTCATCGGTATAGCCAAAAATATCGTGGATGGCGATCACTGCCGCCTTATGTGGCTGGGGGCCTGCTGGCCGCAGCCAGCGAGCGCGCATTACATGCCCGTCAGGAAGGGCAATCCCTACCGGTTGATTCGTCATGGAGCATCCTCATTATTGGGGTACATTACCCGGTAGCGTAGCGCGAAATACGGCCAGGGAAAGCGGCTCTTGCTGAATTGGCCCAACCGGCCCTAAGTGAAAAGTGAAAGACGCTATCGAAACACAACAGGCTGCTACGGGCGTGTCACTGCTATTTGCTCGGCTGCACACAAAGCACGCAAATCATCTTGGTCTGTAACTTGGCAGGTCAGCGTGATACTCACGTGCTCGCCATATGTCACCTCCCCCAGCTGTGCTGCATGCTGTTCGGCCCAGAGCCGTATCCGCTGTTCCAGAGCAAACGGCACCGCCAGCGTTAGCGTCACCTGCCGCGTGTGCTCCACCCGCTCCACTTCTGACAGCACAGCTTGTGCCGCAGCGCCGTAGGCTCGCACCAAGCCACCGGCACCAAGTTTTACCCCGCCAAAATAACGAATCACCACCACCAGCACATCGCTTATACCCTTGTGCTGAATCACATTAAAAATGGGCTTCCCTGCCGTACCCGAAGGCTCGCCATCATCATTCATGGCCGCTTGAGCAGAGGCCGGGCTGCCCAGCAAATAGGCGTAACAATGGTGGGTTGCATCCGGGTACCGACGACGAGCCTCATCCACTATTGCCATGGCCTCTGCTCGCCGGGTTACCGGCCTCAACCAAGCGATGAAACGGCTTTTATTGATGACGATTTCACAATCAATCGGCGATGCGGGAACGGGATAACCGTCGATGTTGGGCCTCCGGGCAAAGATGGGACACAAGCGGCTATGATAAGGTAGTTTCTTCTATGACCGAACCTTTGATCACCATGAGCATGCGCCAACACAAAAACCCGGACAGCCTACGCCGGCGCCAGCAACTCGCCATCTTCATGGCGCTATTGGTCAGTGGCATTATGTTCGCGCCCCTGACTCTCGCGCTTTATAACGATGGCAGCGTACTTTTTCTTATTCTGGGTTTGCTGCTTTGGCTAGGGGTGGGTCGATTTATCTATCACCTGCTGGCCCCCGCAACGCAAACCCACACCACAAAGGCAGCCGGCACGGCAACACCAAAAAAAGATGTAAAGCCTCCACAATAAGCATGCTTCAGCTGAAGCAGTGGTAACAGCGTCTCAACAAGCTATCTACTCAATGTCCAGTCTGAGTCGGGTTACAGATCCTGCCCACACCCACTGTATAAGGTGTCATTACGGGTTACCTTCACGGTATAAGGATAGGATTCTCCGCTCATCGCATCCCCACAATCCTGCTCGCTAATTTCCACTTTTAACGCACCAGTTTCGCTGCTCGCCATGTAAATGGTTTCCGTTCCTTCCGTTTTTGCGCCTGGGTTGGCCGTTGTCAGACTGTTGTCCCCGTAATTCCACACAAAAACTAGCCGCGTTTGCGGATAAATCGCAAGCTGCCAACGTGGTTCGTCACCCGCCGCCCAAAAAGTTGCCCCGCCGGCTTTAGCTTCCGCTTGGTTGGTGGCTGGCTGAGCCTGAGCATCTTCTGCGACACGCTGCAGCATTACGGTGACATTCTGTTGCGCATCTTTGTCGCCTAGTTCCACCGTATGCCGCTGAGCGGTTGTCCAGAGCAGGCGCCCATCGCCGCCCCGAACCTCCGCACGCACCGCATAGGCAATGGCATCGCTGTTATCCGCAAAAGATTTGTCATAACGCAAAGTAAAGGGAACCGGCACATTGCCCGGGTTATCAATCGTTTGTTCAGCGATCATTCTTGCCGGTGCCTCCGCCCTCGAAACATCCGCCAACGTTACCGTGACCGTTGCCTCAGGCGGCATCGCCATTCGTTCGCGATACATGACCTTACCGCTCAATACGCGGTGCTGGCCATTTTCCTGTTTTGTTTGATCACCCGACAAACGTTGCGAGTCTGGGGCTGGCTGATCACAACCAGTAAGAGCTAAAACCGCCCCCAACATTAATGAAGGGAACAGAGCATAGGTCTTGGTCATCATGAGCTTATCCTAAAGTTGGGCTTCATCATCAGACACAACAGCGCAAGCCCAGTTCCGCCGCAACTCTCACTGTCCACTCCCCCCTTTAGTGAGACAGTCCTAAACTAGAGTTCTCCACTTTCTGGCGATACACCGCTGGCGGTATGTCGCCCAGGCTTTCATGCGGCCGCTCGTCGTTGTAATCCAGCATCCATAGCCACGCCATTTCCCGAACCTGCCCCAGACTCTCGAACAGATAGGCGTCAACAAAGCAGCAAGGCGTTAGGCTTCCCATTTCGCACACAGGCTACCCGAGATGTCTCCAAGCAATAATCAACATGGCTGATATTTTTTATCCTGGCTGGACCGCACTATCATTGTAAAGATGTGCGTGCCCCCTGTTGTTGCACCTCTTCAATTGATGCGTGTCTCTTATTATTGAATACGAACAAGTGCTCGATTCACCGCTTTTCTATGGTTCATCGCGGAATTCCGGGAAAAGCGGCTTTGATCTTCATGAAGAAGTAGTCGTTATCCCGGAAGCCGTACGCCATCCTCTTGATGACCTTGATCCTGTTGTTCATTCCTTCAAGCACGCTGGT
>NZ_JBEDTY010000012.1:0-5987 GCF_040119285.1 Alcanivorax sp. | reverse complement strand
CTAGGGCTGCACATGCTTTATGAAGGCCTGAAACCCAGCGCTGAAGAAGTGTCGAAGCCCTCCAGACAGTCATTTCTCAAGGTTTCTTTGACAGCCATCGGCACGAGCATGGATGCCATGGCTGTAGGTATTGGCCTGGCATTTATCAACGTCAACATCTGAACTGCGGCGGCCCTGATTGGTCTGGCGACGACCGTTATGGTTACGCTTGGAGTGATGTTGGGACGGGCAATTGGGTCGTTAATTGGCCAAAAGACCGAGATCTTAGACGGGCTGACACTAATCGGAGCCGGTGTTTGGATCCTGTCGAGCCATCTGTAAGGTCAAAAAATGCTACCGCACATGAAGAGCTTCGCCGCGCGTACGCATATTTTTAAGTTCAGCCTCTAGCGTATGCAAGGCTTCCTCGTTCAGCCAATTCGCCGCTTCGACGGACGCCGCCAGCGAAGAAGCGGTATCGCCGCCGAAGCGGCTGAGCACCTCGTTGACCAGACCGGCTACCAGCTGCTCACGGGCCACCTGCGGGGCATACCGGAATGCATGGCTAGCCTTGAAGCGCTTTAGCAGCTTTTTCCGATACAGCCGTTCCAACGTGGACTGCACAGTATTCACTGAAATGCCGCGCGCCACACCAATGGCAGCATGTACCTCTTTGGAGGACGCCTCCGGGACTCGCCACAGATGTACCAGCACCGCTACTTCGAGAGTGCCTAATGGTGGAATGGCAAGTTTATCAGGGGTGTCTTGAGTCACAGGTTTTCCGGCGACGGGTCGTGAGAAGATGAGCTAGAGTATAGAAGCACAAAAACCGATGATCAATCGGTTTTGTAGAGCGAGTGCGCCCTGTCTGAGGGTTTAGATCGAGGTCAGCGCCATTTCCTTTACTTCTTGACCTGAAGCAAAGAGGCCGGCAGTCTTTACTCTATTGATTAATGTAAAGGGTTCTAGTCATGCCAAAAGTCAGCTCAAAACGACAAATCACCTTGCCTGTGGATCAGTGTCGGCTGGCGGGCATTGAGCCTGGTGATGAATACGACAGCTACGTGGACAACGATGGCCACATTACCATCATCAAAAAGGTCTCAGGAGCCGCGCGCGGGATTCTCAAGGGCATCCGTGTGGATCGCCAGGTGAGTGAGGACGATTCCCGCCAAAACGGTATCGGTGCGTGATTGCCATTGATACCAATGTGCTGCTTCGTTACCTACTGCTGGACGATAAGGCTCAGTCGCATAAGGCCGTATCACTGATCACGGGCTCTGTACCCGCTCTGGTGACGGATGTCGTGTTGGTGGAGACAATGTGGGTTCTAACGGGTAAGCGCTACAAGCTTGACCGCGAGGCCATTGCTGGCGTGATCAGTGCGCTGTTTGCAGAGCCGAACATTGTCTTTGAGGATAGGCAGACTGTGTGGCGTGCTCTGAATGACTATAAGAAGGCGCGGCCGGTGAAGGTCGGTGGCAAGAAAAAGAGCGCTGACTTTCCCGACGCACTCGTTGTGAATAAAGCCATGCGCCAAGCACGCGAGTGGGGCCAAGCGTTTGAAGGCGTCTATACGTTCGACGTCGCGGCTCTGGAAATACTGGGGACGCTAAGTCCATAATTCGCCAAAATTAAAAGGTCGGCATGAGCAGCATTGACCACTACATACGCGCGGGCACCCGCGCCAATACTCGCAAAGCCTACCAAGGAGCAGTCCGCCACTTTGAGGACGAATGGGGCGGGTTTCTGCCGGCCACGGCCGACAGTGTTGCACGTTACCTGGTTGACCACGCGCGCGCTCATTCACTAAACACCCTGCGCCAACGACTGGCGGGTCTGGCGGCCTGGCACCTTGAGCAAGGTTTTCCCGATCCTACCAAAGCACCGCATGTTAAAAAGGTGCTCAAGGGCATTGCCGAACTGCACCCTGCCCCAGAAAAGCGGGCCAGACCCCTCCAGTTGGTGCAGCTGACGGCCATCGTATCGCACCTGGACCAGCAGATTGCTCGACAAGATACACACCGGTTGCCATTGCAACCGCTTCGCAACAAAGCACTTATGCTGATCGGTTTTTGGCGGGCCTTTCGCAGCGACGAGTTGGGGCGGCTCCATGCGGAGCATATTCAGGTGGAGCCTGGCTCGGGCATGGAGATTTACCTGCCCCGCACCAAAAGCGACCGCTCCGGGCAAGGGCGTTACTTCAAAGCGCCGGCCCTCAGGCAACTGTGTCCTGTAGAAGCCTATTTGGAATGGACTAACGCGGCACAGATCAAGCAAGGGCCGGTATTTCGGGCCATTAACCGTTGGGGCCAACTTGCGAATGAAGCTCTGCATCCGAACAGTATCATCACCATCGTCAGATCCTGTTGCCAAGCGGCAGGCATAGAGGGCTCAGACGCTTTCAGCAGCCACTCTTTGCGCCGAGGGTTTGCGAGCTGGGCCAATGGCCAGCGCTGGGACACAAAGTCTTTGATGGAGTATGTGGGATGGCGAGACGTTCATTCCGCAATGCGCTACATCGATGCACCTGACCCGTTCGCCCAGCATCGGATAGAGCAGAGCCTGGAAGGCCATCAGGCCGCTCCTTCTTTGGCGCAATCGACACTGCTGGAGGTGACCCTTCGGTTGGAGCGCTATAACAGCCAAGTGCGCAGCATAAAGAAAGTCCGTGAGCTTATCGAGCGCGTGTGCTTTGCCAACTGGGCCATGGCCAGGCTCAATGAGCAAGGAACGCAGTATCACATCACAATCACACATGACAGCCCGGAGCACCTTGATGAGGTTCTGGATGAGCTGCTCGCGCAAATGCACGCCTTAGCCAATGACCACCAGTGCATGCTCGAGGCGACAATCATGAATCCTGCCACTGGGACGACGTGGGACTAACTGGAGCGAGCGTGAGCCATGAGCAGCCTGCACGAAACAGCCTACCCGCGGCTGAAATCCGAAATCACCGAAAAAGAGCTGCAAGAATCCTATACGCCGTCCGACACTGAGCAGCTCTGGGGTCGACTGGCCAAAACACCGGTGGCCCGATTGGGTCTGTTGCTTCATCTTAAGCTCTTTCAGCGCCTGGGCTATTTTCAGTCCCTCGCGGCGGTGCCACGGGAAATCATTGAGCATGTCGGTCTCCAGTGTCAGTTTAGAAAGCTTCCGACCCAAACGCAGCTCCTACAGTACGACCGATCCGGGGCCAAGCACCGACACCTGAGGCAGATCCGGACCTACCTGGATGTTAAGCCCTTGGCGGGCACCGACAATAAGTGGCTTTACGAGATTGCTCTGGATGCGGCGGAAACCAAGGAAATGCTTGCGGACATCGTGAACGTCATGCTCGAAGAGTTGGTGCGCCATCGTTTTGAGTTGCCGGGTTTCACCGTTCTGAAACGTACGGCACGGCGTGCACGGAACCACGTGAACGAGCGCTGCTTTAGCGCCATCACCTCCCAGCTTACTGACGAGGCGAAGCAGAAGATTAATGAGCTGCTCTCACCGAACGGCCAGACCTACAGTGCCTGGCATATTCTCAAACGCGAACCGAAGCGCCCCGGCAACAAGGAGGTGCGTAGCTATCTTCAGCATGTGCACTGGCTGCAGACGCTTGGCGAAGAGATGCCTGCGATCAAGTTACCTATCGTCAAACACCGGCAGCTGGCGTTGGAGGCGCGTGCGCTGAACGCGACCGAGATGGCCGACCTGAAATTCAATAAACGTTATGCATTGGCGGTCATCCTGACGCGCAATCAACACAGCAAGGCGCTTGATGATGTGGCCGAACTGCTCATCCGTATGGTTCGCGCCATGGAAAGTCACGCCCAGGCGGCGTTACAGCAATACCTCCTGGACCACCAAAAACACGTTGATCGGTTGATAGAGACCTTTAAGGATGTGCTGACAGCCTACGAACAAGACACCTCTCAGCAACAGCGCTTGTCCTCGATTGAGGACATCATTGGCGAAAACAGCGGTACGCTGATCGACCGCTGCAACGAGCACATGGCTTATTCCGGCAACAATTACTTTCCCTTTATGCTCGCACCCTATCGCCAGAAGCGGGCACTCTTGTTCAATTGCCTTACCATTTTGGAACTCAAATCCACTTCCAACGATACCAGCTCAAACGCGTTGCTTACGCTCTTTCGCTCTCTGCAGCCGAGCCGTGCAGAGTACATTAAAATCGCGGCTGCCAGCGACACCATGGGCGAAACCTTTGACCCCGGCTGGATGCCGGAGAAGTGGCGAAAGTTGGTGCTCATTAAGTCCGAACAGTCGGGTGACTATGATCTATTGCACCGCAAGTACCTGGAGTTGTGGATACTGATCCATATCAAACAGGAGCTGTCATCGGGCGATCTTCACATACCACACAGTGCCCAATTTGATGATTATCGGGAGCAACTGATTGATGATGAGACACTCGATGCGGAGCTTGAGGAGTACGCCCAGCAGGTGGAGTTACCGCTGAGCGAGCCCAAGGCATTTTGCGTCCATCTGAAAGACCTGCTTACAGAGGCCTCCCGGAGGGTAGATGAACGGTTCCCGAAAAACCTGCACGCGGACATCCAAAATGGGCGACTGGTGTTACGCCGACACAAGGCTGAACTACCCACCAGTGAATTGAAAAAGCTCGACGAGCTCATCACCCAAACTCTTCCGCAGACCAGCATCATCGATGTATTAACCGATACCGAAAAGTGGCTCAATTTACACGGCAACTTCACGCCCTTGTCGGGCAACGAGTCTCGCCTGAACGAAGCCCAGAAGCGATTCATCACAACCCTGTTCTGCTATGGATGCAACCTGGGGCCCACACAGACAGCGCGTTCCATCAAAGGCATCAGCTCGCGGCAAGTAGCCTGGCTCAACCTCAAACACGCAACCGAGGAACGACTGGATAAAGCCATCGTTCAGGTGGTGAACGCCTACAACAAGTTCGACTTGCCAAAATACTGGGGTACCGGCCGCCACGTCTCGGCAGACGGTACCAAGTGGGATCTTTATGAGCAGAATCTGCTCTCCGAATACCACATCCGCTATGGGGGCTACGGCGGCATTGGTTACTATCACGTATCCGACACCTACATTGCGCTGTTTAGCCATTTTATTCCCTGCGGGGTGTACGAAGCCGTTTACATCCTCGACGGGCTGATGAGTAATAAGTCCGACATCCAGCCCGATACACTGCACGGTGATACTCAGGCGCAGAGCTACCCTGTGTTCGGGTTGGCCTATCTGCTGGGCATTAATCTGATGCCGCGCATCCGCAACATCCAAGACCTGACGCTGTGCCGACCCGATAAGCGATACCGTTACCAAAATATCGATTCACTGTTTACAGGGCACGTGAATTTCAAGTTGATCGAAACCCATTTGCGCGACATGCTCCGAGTCGCCGTCTCTATCAAGAAAGGGCAGATTACCGCTTCCACAATCCTTCGCCGTCTCGGAACTTACAGCCGTAAAAACAAGCTGTATTTCGCTTTCCGAGAGCTCGGGAAAGTGGTTCGAACGCTGTTCTTACTGCGGTACATTGATGAAATTGAACTGCGCAAGACCATCCATTCAGCTACTAACAAGAGTGAAGAATTTAACAACTTTACCAAGTGGTTGTTTTTCGGTGGGCAGGGGATCATTGCGGAGAATATCCGGCACGAGCAGCGCAAGGTCGTCAAATACAATCAGCTGGTAGCCAACATGGTCATACTGCACAACGTCGAACAGATGACGCAGGCATTAAAAACATTTGCCGACGACGGGCAAGGCCTCACCAAGGAGGTTTTGGGCGGGCTATCGCCGTACCGCACGGCCCATATCAACCGCTTTGGCGACTACACCCTGGATTTGAGACGCAAGGTCCAACCCCTGAATTTTAACGCCAAGATCATAAGTTAGCCCGATAATGGTGGTGCTTAATGCCAGATAACGAACACCCCCGGATACTCCCTTTAAATTCAGACACTTAGGGTTGATTTGGCGGATTTTTCCAGGATACCGTCGGACCCTCA
>NZ_JBEDTY010000010.1:0-73099 GCF_040119285.1 Alcanivorax sp. | reverse complement strand
CTCAGTGGCTGTGGCAATACAATAACGAACGGCCGAATTCAGCTATCGGCGGAGTACCCCCAGTCCAACGGCTAAAAGCGGGCTAACCCTCTACTCATACGGACGATTAAAAATGGGGGGATTACACATGGATGTTCGATTTCGATAAATATGCAAATAAGTTTTATTGTTGACGTGTTGCCTGCGGCAATATGACAGGGACTTTCTCTGCGATTTTCTGTTCTTATGGACAGGCTTGGCGTTACCGCTCTACCCATTTTTTGCGTTTTTTGTGGGGGAGATTTGTAAACGTATTTAAAAACAATCAGTTACGGGTTTGTTAAATGGGGGGCATTAGTTGATAATTATATCAAATTTAATATAATTCTCCGCCCGTCGGAGTTGGGAGAAATGAAATGGCTTTAAAATTCTACGACAGCCCATTTCACGTGACACATACAGAAAAAGTTGCCAGTAAGATGGCAATGAAGGTTGATTTGTCAATCATGATAAGTCAGCAAATACGAGAAAGAGGCTGGACACAAGTCGAAGCAGCAAGCGAGCTAGCGGTGAGCCAAGCTCGAATTTCTCAGCTTAAGAACGCAAAAGTTGAGAATTTCACTATTGATGCGATGTTTGACATCCTAGATCACCTAGGATTCCGCTCGATTGTCAAAGTCGACTCAGTTCACCGTGCTTCAATTTCAATATCTGACAACCAGGCCCTAGCTGTATAGGGCTTGGTTACTTCACTTCAGCAAGAAGTTCCCTAAGCCGTTGTTTGATAACCACCATCGCCTGTCTATCTGTCTGGTTTGTCGTTTTCTCGAAAAAGTGCAGAACGATCACGCTGTCAGCATATTTGGCAACATACACGCAACGGTAGGCGGGGCTGCCATTTATTTTGAGCTCTACTACGCCCCCCATTCCTCCGCCGTTTAGATGTGTGATTGGTATTGTTGGATCCTCTCCGAACTGGATACGTCTGAGCTCCTTACCAAATTCATCTTGAATCTCTGAGGGGAGGTCCTTGTATTCCCTTTCCGCAGCGTCGGAAACGAAACCGAACCTTTTGGGGGTTAATCTGCTCACTGCTCATCCTTGCAATTTCACCAAACTGAATATTCTAAAGACAATTCTGTGGCAGGCAATCTCCGAGTAGGACGATTGGTGCGGACAGCAACCCTGTTAATGTTGTAAATGAGAGTGTGGGTAGCCCGATCAACGCTAAGACAGGGTAGATGTTTGACGCTGGGACAGACAAAAAAAGGGCTAGAGATTGCTCTCTAACCCTTTTTTGTTTGTTTGGTAGCAAGGGGCGGACTTGAACCGCCGACCCCAGCATTATGAGAACGAATTTAACCTTTCTGTAGATGACTTATATTGGCTTTTCAGTGACTTGCATGGGGTTGGTTAGCTCTGATTGCCGGTAACTGACTGAACGGCGATACTGTAGTCAATTCAAATAATCATATTGGGGGGTAGGGATGTTAAAGGGAGCTTTGGGGGCACTGGCTGGCATTATGATATCAGGATGTGCGCTTAGCCCTTACGCAATGGAGGGGGTGAATGATCTGCCTGAGGATCAAACTGCAACCCTGACGATTGATACACCTTTCTTGGATCCCTATATCTTCATAACGATGATCGATGGGGTTCACCCGCGATCTTTTTCCAACACCTATAAGCTTTTGCCTGGTATGCGGCAGATCACTATGTCTGGTAATGCCCAAGGTGGATTTTATCCAGATCACAAAACGTTTGTTTTTGTCGCTGAGCCGGGTGGTCACTATGAAGTGGCATTGCCGGGAAAGGCTCATGCTCCATACTGGACTGCCGGTATCACAGACCTATCCACTGGTGAGCGGATCGATATAGCGGGCTATAGAAATCCGTGTGAATATAATTTTTGGACTGGGTCGAAGTGTGAGGTTCTCCAACTGGAAAAAGCACCGGAATGATGAGGAGGGTCGGGGTCAGGCCTTGCATCGTGTATGCCCCGTACACTCGGATGCAGCAATGATGCACGATTCAAGACCTGACCCCATGGCTTTCGGTTGCGTTTTTTAGTGGTGATTTTTCGTATTTAATAAATGGACTTGTTTTATATGGTTGATTCTTTTTTATATGGGTTGTTGTTTTTTTGGGAATTTTATGTGAGCGACAATGTTGCTGTTTTTGCTTTGTTGGTGTCATTGTTGTCACTGTTGATATCGAGCCGTTTTAATAAAAATATCATCAATATAAATAAAAGAGAATTAGAGATAAATGATAGGAAGCTAAAGCTAGAGGTTGATAATAAACTCTATGAGGTTTTTTGTTTGATTGGAGGGAATAAAAAAACGGAATTGATCCATTCTTTTTCTGATGTTCATGGTTTGCTTGAAGCTAAAAGGATTATCAGAGATTGCATAGTTTTGGACCCAGATAATAGTGCTGTTTATGTGATGAGAGGGTATGTGAGGGCAGCTCTAAATCAAATGGATTTGGCTGAGGAGGATTACAATTATGCAATTAAATTAAATTCAAATTGTTCGGAGGCTTATAATGCCCTAGGGCTTATTTTTATAGAAAACGGGAGGCTTGAAGAGGCGGAGGATAAAATTAGAAGTGCAATTAGTTTATCTGCATGTTCTTCGTATTATTTTAATTTGGGTAATGCCCTTGTAAAAATGGATCGACTTCATGATGCTGAGGAGGCTTATCTTTCTGCAGTAAGCTTTTCTGGTTTTTCTGATCCATACTATCTAAACCTTGGTTTGACTTTGTTCAGGAACGGGCAGTCAGAAAAAGCTTTGTCTGTGTTGAGTGATGCTGAACTATTTAATATTGATAACCCTAATTTTTATGTTGCAAAAGGGGTTTTGCTTTCTTCAACTGGAAATGAGCATGATGCTCGTGATGCTTTCATAAAAGCACTTCAGATTGATCCTGATTTTAAATTGGCATTGAGGTTTTTAGGAAAAAGCTTTCTAGAGAAAAAGGATTATTTTGAAGCAATAAAATATCTTAATAAGTTGGTTTCTGTGGATTCCTCCTCGGCGGAATCTCATTTTTTATTAGCAATAGCTTTGTTGGCTAATGATGAAGATGGGATGGCTGTTTATCATGTTCAGAAAGCGATTCAAATAGATCCCGATAATGAAGCTTATAGAGATGCTCTTCTTCAGTTCAGTAAAGTGGCAAATTATTAAGAGCGTGGGGTCCGGGGTAAGGTTTTGCATCGTGTATGCCCCGTACACTCAGACTCGTTTTTCTGATGGAGTCACAAGGCAAAGTTAGAAGCGAGGATGTAGTGCGTAGCCTTAAAGCTGTGCCTGTGACTGAAGGTTTATATGCAGTAGCGGTTAATCTTTTTAGTCCTTCGTTCTGATGGCGCTTGATCCTGCCAAAAAGCACATTGTTCGCTTAATTGTGCTTTCAGCCGTGCATGCTCTCTTTGCTGCTTCTGTTCATGCATGAGAGCTTCTCTTCTTTTTTGGTTAGCTTTGAAGGTCTCTTCAACCGCATCTTGTATTGGTTTGGCCGTTCCTCTGATTAAATCTCTTGTGATGCTTTGTGGGTTGAGCGCTGGGGTTTGCCTATATGCTTTGTCTCTTCCGCCTGGGCCATAGCAGTATTCCTCAACCATCATCCTGTTCTCGGGGGTGTCTTCCTTAACGATTTTTGCAGCCCAGAACCGGCAATTAGCTTGCCTCTCTTTTTTTTGAGCTTTAGTTTCAACCGGTACTTTCACTGGCGTTGCTGGTGGGTGAAATATTTGACTAATCCCGTTCAAAAGCTGGTTAAGCTCTTGCCTGAGTTGATACTCTTTATATTCGGTATAACCAATCCAGCCGCCAACAATGATCAATGCGGCAATCACGATCGCTGCGGCAATCGTTCCTGCGGGTGTGTTTTGATCATGTTTGCTGGTGGTGTCTAGATCTTGCCAATCTAGTCGTTCAGGCTTAATTTTGGGCATTGTTCTTTCCTGTCTTAACGATATGACCGGTATCGTTTATCCATGTGCCTGTCTGTGTCGCGGCTCATCTTGATGGCCTTTCGTCCTTGTTCCTGCGCCCGTTTTCTTCGTTCACCAGTCATTTGGTATGCGGCTTGATAGCTGCCAGGTGGACGGTGGCATTCTGCAATCTTCTTTGCGCTTTCGTAGTCTGAGCAAATGGGCTTGTACTTGGCGATGCGCTTTTCAAGCACAGCATCCGCTAGGGCGGTATTGGATAAACCAAAGAGGAGAGCGACAGACAGAGCAAGCTGCCAGCCTTGGCGTGGTGTGTTCATATCCCTTCCCTGAGATTAAAACGTATTATTTGCTGAACGTGATGAATCGCGCTCAGTCATTGTATGCATATTTTTTCTATTTGAGAGCCACCTTTTTGCTGCGCGTTGGATGATCGCTATACCCCGTTTTGCCCCGTTAAATTTTTGTTTGCCTCGCCGTACTGGGCTGGTTTGCCCGGCTTCTGGTGTTGATCTCTATTGGTAATATACAAACGAAAATATACAGCGTAGGCAGCTACGGACAATGCTAGGCAGGGAACAGGACAGCTCGAAGTCATTAACGAGCGCAAGGGTGATTGGCCGCCCGTGATGGATTGCCTCTGTGGGCAACACAACAGGTAGGCAATGAGGCAACCACAAAAAAGGGCTAGAGATTGCTCTCTAACCCTTTTTTGTTTGTTTGGTAGCAAGGGGCGGACTTGAACCGCCGACCCCAGCATTATGAGTGCTGTGCTCTAACCAGCTGAGCTACCTTGCCATTTGAGGCCGCGAATTTTCCGTGAGGGAGGGGCAGGTGTCAAGCACTGCTGGTGTGGCTGGGTAATGTTTAACCAGAAGTTGCCTGTGGGGCGGGGAATCTGCCATAGTTATCATGTAAATGAAAATCACTATCATTAATTGATCGGATTGATTAGCCTTGCTGGGCTAGAGTACTTGACCAAATTGCTCGGGATTACTACTCTCCCTTTTAAAATACACGCAAGAAAGGTGTGGATATGCGTTTGACGACCAAAGGCCGCTATGCGGTAACCGCTATGTTGGATCTGGCGCTGCATGCTGCGACGGGGCCGGTGTCGTTGGCGGATATTTCCGAACGTCAGGGCATTTCCATTTCTTATCTGGAACAGTTGTTTGCCAAGCTGCGTCGCAATGGCCTGGTGAGCAGCGTGCGTGGCCCCGGTGGCGGTTATCAGCTCAGCCGGAACAGTGAGCTGATTGATGTAGCCGCGGTGATTGCGGCGGTGGATGAGTCCGTTGATGCCACTCGTTGTGGCGGCCATGGGGATTGTCAGGAAGGGGATATCTGCCTGACTCACCACCTATGGTGCGATTTGTCTGATCAGATTCAGGATTTTCTCAGCGGTATTACGCTGGGTGAACTGGTCGCCCGCCAGGAAGTGCGGCAGGTGGCCCAGCGTCAGGATCGACACCAGCAGCGCTTACCCGTCAGCAGCCTTTGATTGTGTGCCGGCAGTGCCGGCTTCTGTAACCCGATACCAGCCATACGATACCCATCATGAGTAATGCCGTTTATCTGGACTATGCGGCGACCACTCCGGTAGACCCGGCGGTGGTGGACGCTATGGTCCGTCATCTTGGCCCTGAGGGCACCTTTGCCAACCCTGCGTCCCGCAGCCACCTTTATGGCTGGCTGGCGGAGGAAGCCGTGGAGTCCGCCCGTCGCCAGGTGGCTGATTTGTTGAATGCCGATCCCCGTGAAGTGGTGTGGACCAGTGGTGCTACAGAGGCCAATAATCTGGCCTTGAAAGGCGTGCTCGATGCCCGTGGAGGCGGCCATGTGATTACGGGTGCGACGGAGCACAAAGCGGTGCTGGACGCCTGTGGCTGGCTGGAGACGCAGGGCCACGCTGTGACCTACCTGAAGCCGCAAAGCAATGGCCAGATAAGCCCTGAGAGTGTTGCCGCGGCGCTGCGAGACGACACCGTGCTGGTGAGCGTAATGCATGCCAATAACGAAACCGGTGTGATTAACGATATTGCTGCCATTGGCGGGGTGTGCCGTGAGCGGGGTGTGCTGTTCCATACCGATGCGGCCCAGTCTGTGGGGAAGTTACCCCTAGACGTAAAAAACTTGCCGGTGGATCTGGTGTCAGTGTGTGCTCACAAGGTCTATGGGCCAAAGGGGATCGGGGCTTTGTATGTGCGCCGTTCCCCGGATGTAAAGGTGGCCGCACAAATTCATGGCGGTGGCCATGAGCGGGGCATGCGTTCCGGTACTTTGGCAACCCACCAGATTGTGGGCATGGGCGAAGCTTTTGCTTTGGCGGGCTCTTTGAAGGATGAGGAAGGGCCGCGTATCTGCGCGTTGCGTGATCGGCTGTGGCGTGGTATCGCGGCGCTGGGTGGTGTGAGCGTCAATGGTGAGGGTGCTGCGCGCTTGCCTGGCCATTTAAATGTGGCGTTCGAGGGTGTGGATGGTGAAATGCTGCTCACAGCCATGAATGGGGTGGCGGTGTCTTCAGGGTCCGCTTGTACCTCCGCGTCGCTAGAGCCTTCCTACGTTCTCAAAGCTATGGGCGTGACCGATGCGCTGGCCCATGGGTCGATCCGTTTTTCGGTGGGGCGTTTTACTTCGCCGGAGGATATTGAGCGGGCGATAAGCTCGGTGGTTGATGCCGTAAACCGCTTGCGCACGGTATCCGCTTAACGCCCCTGGTGATGTGGTTTTCTATGCCGGGCCGGGCTCGACCAGCGCCCCTATTTTCGGGGGCGATGTTGCGGAGAAGGAAAGAAAGCCTGAGTTCAGGCGGCTAGCTGGGTGGCCTGTTGCTTGATTTTGGCGACCATGGCACGCAGGCCGTTGCCGCGGGTAGGGCTCAGGTGGCTGAGCAAGTCGATACGCTCAAAGAAGGCGTCCATGTCGTAATCGCGGGCGCCCTCAGGAGATTGCCGATTCAGTGCAGAAAGCACAATGGCGGCAAGCCCTTTAACGATGAGCGCATCGGAATCTACCGCCAAGTACAGAGTGCCAGCGTCGTTGTCGTAATCGGTTTCCAGCCACACTTGGCTTTGGCAGCCGCGTACGAAACGGTCCTCGGTTTTTAAGCCCTCCGGCAGGGCCGGCAGCTGTTTGCCCAGGTCTATGATATAGCGGTAGCGCTCTTCCCAGTCATCCAGAAATTCTAGATCTTCGGCGATATCTTCCGCGGTAATCTCATTGCCAAGCTTAATGCTGCGAATATCAAAATCAGACACGTTGTTGAGCTCCGTGGCCTGACGCTGGATGCCTGACGCCAAAGGCTAACCGCTGTCGTGGTTTTGCGCGTCTGGCGTTTGGCGTCCGAGGTCCGGCGTAAACTAAAACATCCCCAGCTCGAGCTGGGCTTCTTCACTGATCATTTCGCGGCTCCAGGGTGGGTCGAACACTAGGGCCACTTCCACCTTGTCTACATTGGGAACCTTGCCCAAGCGGTCTTCCACGTCGCCCACCAGCACTGGGCCCATGCCGCAGTTGGGGGCGGTGAGAGTCATGCGGACCTGCACCACATTTTGTCCGTCTCGTTGAATAACGTCGCAGCCGTAGACCAGGCCCAAGGCCATAATGCTTACCGGAATTTCCGGATCGAAAATGGTTTCCAAGACGGTGTTCAGGTCGTCGTCGCGGACGCTGCCATCGTCATTGGCGGGGGCAAAGTTTAGCTCCAGTGGCTCTTGGCCGATGGCATCCGCATCGGTGCCGTCGATGCGCGCCATATTGCCATTAATGGTAACGGTATAGGTGCCGCCCAGCGCCTGGCGCAGGTTGACGAAGCTGTTCTTGGGAATGGTTATACGGGTGCCGTCCGGTACCTTGCGGGCCGGAACGTCGCGTTGAACCACTACCGTGCGTTGGTCTGCCATTATTTATCCGGGCTACTGGTTAGACGTCGTCGACGGTAAAGCTTTCGCCGCAACCGCATTCGCCGGTGGCGTTGGGATTGCGAAACTTGAACAGGCTGTTGACCCCTTCGGTGACGTAGTCGATAACCAGACCATTCAACATGGGCAGCCATTTTTCCGGCACGTAGAGGTTTACGCCATCGATTTTGAACAGCTTGTCGCCGTCTTTGGCGCTTTCCACGAAGTCCAGGGTGTACATGAAGCCGGAACAGCCGGACTCGTCCAGATCCAGACGAATACCGGCGGCACTGGCCCGCTGGATCTCGCGCAGGGCCTGTTGGTTGGCGGCCTCGGTCAGGTGCAGTGTGACCTGGCCGGGTTGGAATGTCTGAACTGTCATGTTGTACCTTCCTTGCGAGCTTGCGAGGAGTGAGTTGTAAGTTCAAAGTTTAACGTTGAAAGGCGTGGGTATGGGCAAAGTGCCTTCCGACCATGCGCGTGCGCTTCGGGCAGTTCTGAACTGTCGCTGCCACTGCCGTTTCCGTTTAGCGTCAATACGCGACGGCGTTTAAACTTTGAGCTTTCAACGTCCGCTGCATGAATATTTCAGTCAGTGAGGCTATCAGTAAAGCCCTGATCTTCAGAGAAATGTCTTCACTTTCTCCAGACCTTCGAACAAGCGATCTACCTCTTCCAACGTATTATAAATCGAGAATGAGGCCCTGACAGTGCCGGGTATGCCCAGAGTATCCATCAGGGGCATGGTGCAGTGGTGGCCGGTGCGTAGGGCAATGCCTTGTTTGTCCAGCAGCATGCCCACATCGGCTGGGTGGCCGCCATCCAGCAGAAAGGACAGCACACTGACTTTATTGGCGGCGGTACCGATGATTTTCAAGCCGTCGCAGGCTTGGGCCCGCTCTGTGGCATGGGCCAGCAGGGCGTCTTCGTGGGCAGCCAGCGCCGGGCGGTCCTGTTGTTGCAGCCACTCAATGGCGGCGGCCAGGCCAATAGCGCCGGCAATGTTTGGGGTGCCGGCTTCGAATTTGTAGGGCAGCTGATTCCAGGTGCTTTTTTCGAAGCTCACCGTTTCAATCATTTCCCCGCCGGTCTGGTAGGGCGGCATGGCCTCCAGCTGTTCGCGGCGACCGTAGAGCACGCCTATGCCAGTGGGGCCAAATACCTTGTGGCCGGAAAAGGCGTAGAAATCCACGTCCAGGTCCTGCACGTCCACGGGGAAGTGCGCCACTGCTTGAGCACCGTCGATCAGGGTAATGGCGCCGGCGGCTTTGGCCTTGGCGATCATCGCTTTTACCGGATTCAGGGTGCCCAGCGCATTGCTGGCATGGCCGATGGCGAAAATCTTTGTTTTGCTGCTGAGTAACTGCTCAAAGGCGGCCTGATCCAGGCTGCAATCATCGCGCAGAGGGATCACTTTCAGGGTGGCGCCGGTGGCGGCGCAGGCCTGTTGCCAAGGCACGATATTGGCGTGGTGCTCACTGGTGCCAATCAGCACTTCGTCGCCCGGCTGCAGGCGCTCACGGGCAACGCACTGGGCCACCATGTTGATGGACTCGGTGGTGCCCTTGGTCCACAAAATTTCTTCGCGGCTGGCGTTGAGGAAATCCGCCACGGTTTGGCGGGCGCCTTCAAACTGGCCGGTGGCCTCGTCACTCAGATAGTGGGCGCCGCGATGGACGTTGGAGTTCACCGTGCGGTAGTAGTTGTCCAGCGCGTTGAGCACTGCTACCGGTTTTTGGGTGGTGGCGCCGTTATCCAGGTACACCAGCGGTTTGCCGTTGACTTGCTGATCCAGAATCGGAAATTGCGCACGCAGGGCCTGAATATCCATCACGCGGCAGACTCTTGCGCCGGCGAGGTGTGGGCCAGCTCGGCTTCCAGCCAGGGGGTGGCCCACTGCGCCACTTTTTCGTGGGGCAGGGTCATCAGCAGTTCGTTAACAAAGCCCAGGCTCAGCATGCGCTTGGCTTCGGCTGCCGGGATGCCGCGCGATTGCAGGTAAAATTGCTGCATGGCATCGAGCTGGCCTACGGTGGTCCCGTGGGCACACTTCACGTCATCGTTGTAGATTTCCAGCTCCGGCTTGGTGTTGATCTCCGCGCCGGGGTTGAGCAGTAGATTCTTGTTGGATAGCCCGGCATTGGTGCCGCTGGCACCGGGGTGGATATGGATGCGGCCGTTGAACACCGCTTTGCCTCTTTCGCCGGCCAGGCCTTTGAAGTTCTGATCCGATTCCCCGTTGGGAACCGCGTGCTCCACGCACATCTGGTTGTCCACGTGGCTGTTATCTCGCACCACGAAGATGCCTTTCATGTTTAGCTCGGCGCCGCTTTTGTTCACCAGGGCGCGTACATCGTTGCGGCGCAGGCGGTTGCCGGTCATCAGCTGGTAGCTGTCCACCTTGCTGGCACCTTGCTGATCGATGATCAGGGTGCCGATATGTAAGGTGGATGCCTGTTCGCCTTGCAGCCGGTAGTGGGTCAGCTGAGCGTTGTCGGCGGTGATCAGGGCGGTGACTGCATTGGTCAACGCCTCGCCTTGCGCATGGTAATGCTCGATCACGGCGGCTTCGGCACCCTGATTGAGGACCACTACCAGGCGGGGGTTGCAGTGTGCAGGAGTATCACTGGCTGCCTGAATTTGCACATGAATGGGCTGTTCGATGCGCGTATTGGCGGCCACCGTAAGCACGATGGGCTGGCTGGCAACGGCGCTGTTATAGAATGCAAAGGGCGTCTGCAGGCCGTTGATGGCCGGGCCCTCATGGGACAAGGTCACGCCGTCGGGCAGGTTGTGGTCGACTAGCTGCCCATTGTTGATGGTCACCACATGCTTAGACAGGGCGGGCAGCGGCGGGTTGATTTCGCCGTCGGCAATGGCGTTGAGATGGCCATCGGCCAGTGCCTGCAAGGAGGTGTACTTCCAGCGCTCGGTCTTGCGTTCCGGGAAGCTGGCGGCTTCCAGCGCGGCCAAGGCATCGCCTTCGCTGCCGTTACGCTGTGCGTTGGCGAGCGCTTGGGTTTTTAATTCCTGTGCTAGAGAGGAAGCAGAGAGACTCATGCGGATTCCTCTTCTCCGGTAAGCCAGCCGTAACCTTTTTGTTCCAGTTCGAAAGCCAGTTCTTTACCACCGGATTTGATGATTTGGCCATTGGACAGGACGTGCACGAAGTCCGGCACAATATAGTCCAGCAGGCGTTGATAGTGGGTCACCAGCACGATGCCGCGCTCGGGGCTACGCAGGGAATTGACGCCCTTGGCCACGGTTTGCAGCGCGTCGATGTCGAGGCCGGAGTCGGTTTCATCGAGCAGCGCCAGTTTCGGTTCCATCAGCAGCATTTGCATGATTTCGTTGCGCTTTTTCTCGCCGCCAGAGAAGCCTTCGTTAACGCCGCGCTTGAGGAAGCTGGCATCCAGATTGACTTGCTTGCAGGCTGTGCGGGCCTGGCGCAGCAGCGTAACCGAATCCCACTCTTCCTTGCCTTGGGCACCGCGAACAGATTCCAGTGCGGCTTTTAGAAATTCCATGTTGGAGACGCCGGGGATTTCCACCGGGTACTGGAAGGCCAGGAACAGGCCGGCCTGGGCGCGCTCTTCCGGCTCCAGGTCTGCCAGGCTTTTGCCTTCGAAAAGAGCTTCACCACCGGTGATTGCGTAATTGTCACGACCCGCCAGCACGTTGGCCAGAGTGGATTTGCCGGAGCCATTGGGGCCCATGATGGCGTGCACCTCACCCGGTTTAACGGTCAGGTTCAAACCCTTGAGAATCGGCTTGTCCGCCACGGTGGCGTGCAGATCACGAATTTCCAGCATATTTTGATGCGCCTTTCGGTTGGGCTGGGAGGCCAGCCCGGGTTGATTCGGTTTGCGGTGGGAGCAGGCCTGCTCGCGATCCATGATTGGTAAAGGGCGAATCGCTTGCGGGCAAACTCCCACACAGTCATTTTGAGGATGAGGGCTTAGCCCACTGCGCCTTCCAGGCTGACTTCCAGCAACTTGCCCGCTTCCACGGCAAATTCCATGGGCAGTTCCTTGAACACCTCTTTACAGAAGCCGTTCACAATCATGGAAACCGCCTTTTCCGGGTCGATGCCGCGTTGCCGGCACAGGAACATCTGGTCGTCACTCACCTTGGAGGTGGTGGCCTCGTGTTCGATGGTGGCTGAGGGGTTTTTCGACTCGATGTACGGGAAAGTGTGTGCGCCGCAGGTGTCACCGAGCAACAGTGAGTCGCACTGGGTGAAATTACGGGCGTTTTCTGCCCGCGGGCTGATGCGCACCAGGCCACGGTAGCTGTTGCTGCTGCGCCCGGCGGAGATGCCCTTGGAAATAATGGTGCTCTTGGTGTTCTTGCCCAGGTGGATCATCTTGGTGCCGGTGTCTGCCTGTTGCATGTGGCGGGTCAGCGCTACGGAGTAAAACTCACCGATGCTGTTGTCGCCGCGAAGGATCACGGACGGATACTTCCACGTAATGGCGGAGCCCGTTTCTACCTGGGTCCAGCTAATTTTGCTGTTGTCGTGGGCGATACCGCGCTTGGTCACGAAGTTATAAATGCCGCCTTTGCCGTTCTCATCACCGGGGTACCAATTCTGTACGGTGGAGTACTTGATCTCGGCGCCGGGCAGAGCAACCAGTTCAACTACCGCTGCGTGCAGCTGGTTTTCGTCGCGCTGAGGTGCGGTGCAGCCTTCAAGGTAGCTCACGTAGCTGCCTTCGTCGGCAATGATCAGGGTGCGCTCGAACTGACCGGTGTTGGCTTCGTTGATGCGGAAATAGGTGGACAGCTCCATGGGGCAGCGTACGCCCTTGGGAATGTAGACGAAGGAGCCGTCAGAGAACACCGCACTGTTCAGAGCGGCGTAGAAGTTGTCGCCTTTGGGCACCACAGAGCCCATGTATTTCTGCACCAGCTCCGGGTATTCCTGAATGGCTTCGGAAATAGAGCAGAAAATTACTCCGGCTTCCCACAGCTTCTCTTTGAAGGTGGTGAATACCGAGGAGGAATCGAACACTACGTCCACAGCGACACCGGCCAGCATTTCCTGTTCGTGCAGGGGGATGCCCAGTTTTTCATAGGTGGCGAGCAGCTCCGGGTCCACTTCGTCCAGGCTTTTTGGGGCGTCGTCCAAGCTTTTGGGTTTGGAGTAGTAAGACACCTCGTTAAAGTCGATGGGCGGATGGTGCAGGTGCGCCCAGCCCGGCGTGGGCATCTCCTGCCACTTGTGGTAGCTGTCTAGGCGCCACTCAAGCATCCATTCCGGTTCGCCTTTTTTGGCGGACAGAAAACGGATGACTTCCTCGCTCAGCCCAGGGGGCAGGGTCTCGGTGTCCACCGTGGTGGTAAAACCGGCCTCGTAATTGGAGCGAATCAGCTTGTCCAGTTCGGCTTGGCTCATAGATCAGGGCCTGAAGTTGAATACCAGAGTAATTTAGTCGGGTATTATACGCCTTTACAGGGCGCTGTCGAATGGGGGGCGGTAAGAAAATGGGCGCCCCCGCAACGGCAGGGCATGGGCGCCTCCGACGGGTTCGCAACGGTATCATAATTCACCCCGCTTGCGTATAATGCGCCGGTTCCAAGGGGTGGTGAAACTGGCGGCTTTAGTCGGCCTGCAATCCCCCCTGTCATTGCCCCGGGCAGCCCTTGCTGTTGCCGAGGACCATTTAACGCAAATCTGGAGTGAACTGACTGATGGCTGTTGAGCGCACACTCTCTATCATCAAGCCTGATGCCGTGGCCAAGAACGTGATCGGCGAAATCGTTACCCGTTTCGAAAAGGCTGGCCTGAGCGTGGTTGCCATGAAAATGGTACACCTGAGCGACGAAAAAGCGGGCGGCTTCTATGCTGAGCACAAAGAGCGTCCTTTCTTCAAGGATCTGGTGGGTTTCATGACCAGCGGTCCTGTGGTTGTGCAGGTGCTGGAAGGTGAAGATGCGGTTGCCAAAAACCGTGACCTGATGGGTGCCACCAACCCGAAAGAAGCGGAAGCTGGCACTATCCGTGCAGATTTTGCGGAAACTATCGACGCAAACGCGGTCCATGGTTCTGACTCCACCGAGTCTGCTGCCCGCGAATTGGCCTATTTCTTCTCCGATGAAGAAGTGTGCCCGCGCGCTAGCTAATGTCAGCCAGCGTGCAATGCCAGCCATGGCCTTGGGCCGTGGCTGGCGTTTAAAGGAAACCCGGTTTCCTATTGGAGAATGCTATGACTGCCCAACAGAAGGTGAATCTGCTCGGCCTTTCTCGCCCGCAAATGGAAGAGTTCTTCCTGACCATGGGGGAGAAGAAGTTCCGTGCCCAGCAGGTGCTCAAATGGATCCACCACCACCAGGCGGACTCCTTCGAGCAAATGACCGATGTGGGTAAGGCATTGCGCCAGAAATTGTCCGAGGTGGCGGAAATACGCGGCCCGGAGGTAACCCACGAGAGCATTAGCCGTGACGGCACCCGCAAATGGGTGTTCGAAATGGATAACGGCGGTGCCGTGGAAACCGTTTTTATTCCTGATGGCCGGCGCGGCACCTTGTGTGTGTCATCCCAGGTGGGCTGTGCAGTGGACTGCAGCTTCTGCTCCACCGGCAAGCAGGGCTTTCAGCGCGACATGACCAGCGCCGAGATCATCGGCCAGGTGTGGCAGGCTAGCCGCGCCTTTGGCCCGCGCCGTAACCTGGGCCAGCATCCGATTACCAATGTGGTGATGATGGGCATGGGCGAGCCCCTGCTTAATTATGACAAGGTGCTTACGGCCATGCGGATCATGAAAGATGATCTGGGTTACGGTATTGGCAAAAAACGCATCACCGTGTCCACTTCCGGGGTGATTCCGAAAATGAATCAGCTTAGTGAGGACCTGGACGTGTCATTGGCGGTGAGCCTGCACGCCCCCAATGACGAGCTGCGCAATCAGCTGGTGCCATTGAATCGTAAGTACCCGCTGAAAGACCTGATGGCGGCGTGCAAGAGTTATAGCAAAAATATTACCCATCGCCATAACACCATCACCATGGAATATGTGATGTTGCGGGATGTGAACGACAAGCCGGAACATGCTCGCCAGTTAGTTAAACTGCTTAACGGCATCCCCGTGAAGGTAAACCTGATACCGTTTAACCCATTCCCGCATGCGGGTTATGAGCGGTCCCGGAAAAACGATATTTTGGAGTTTCACAAATATCTGAATGACAATGGAGTGATGACCACGGTGAGGACGACGCGCGGTGATGATATTGATGCCGCTTGTGGTCAGCTGGTAGGGCAGGTGAAGGATCGTACCCGGCGCAGTGAGCGCTGGAAACAATCCATTTTTCATCGCGCCGAACAAACCGATAACAACACAGCGCAGACCTAATGAGACGTTTTTTTCAGGTTATTTTTATCCTGTGTCTTGCAGGATTTTTTGCCGCCGGGTGTGTCACGGTGGACGATGGGCCCAAGGTGAAAGTGAATGATGCGGTAAACAGCCGTGTGGCAGCCGGGTTACAGTATTTGCAGCAGGGCAGCCCGTCGGAGGCTCGCCGTCATTTCTCGCGCGCGTTGAATCTGGATGATGACAGTGCCGTCGCGCATAATGCCATGGCACTGCTCTACAATTATGAGCAGGATCCTACCAACGAAGAGTACCATTACCGCAAAGCGCTGGATGCGGATCGCCATTACTCCCCGGCACTGAATAACTACGGTACCTTGCTGTATGGCCGTGGTGAGTACAAAGAAGCACTCAAACATTTCAAAAAAGCCGCCAACGATCCGTCCTATGAGGGCCGAGGCAGTGCCTGGGAAAACATGGGGCGCTGTTATCAGCGTTTGGAGAACAATGAAGATGCACGCAAAGCCTATATTAAGGCACTGCGCCTGAATCCCCGTTCAGTTCAGCCCAGCCTGGCGCTGGCACAATTGTATTTTGACGAAGGCCGTGACCGCCTTGCATGGGATTATTACCAGCAATATGTGCAGCGCACCGGCCGTCAGAGTGCCCGCGCCCTGTGGCTGGGTATTCAACTGTCCAATTCGTTGGGCTACCGCAACCAGCAATCCAGCTATGAGCTGGCCCTGGACAATCTTTACCGCCGCTCTGGCGAGTACCGTCAGTGGCAGCAGTGGAAAGCTGAGCAAGCAAAAGGAGCGCAGCAATGAGCGATGACATAGTGGTATTACCCGGCGAACGTTGTCGCAAAGCCCGTGAGGCCCAGGGCATGACCCAGGCTGAGGCGGCTCAGCGCTTGCACTTGTCGCTGACCTATTTGCAGAGTCTGGACGCGGACGACTATGAGCGTTTGCCGGAAGCCACCTTCGTGAAGGGCTATCTGCGCAACTACGCACGCCTGCTGGGCTTGCCGGCGGATGAAATCGCCAATACTTTCCAGCAGATGGTCAACGAGGACGCGCTGGAGAAACCCTTGCAGCTACCGTCTATGGCGCCGCCGCCTTCGGCTTGGCGCAAACCGGTACTGATTGCCTTGGTGCTGGCGGTACTGATTGCATTGTTATGGGCATTTTGGCCAGCCAAAGGCCAGCTGCCGGCTCTGCCTGAAAAGAAGGCCCAAGAGTCTGAGCAGGGCATTGAGCCTGAGGGCATGAATAGCAGCATGGGAGTGCGGGACGAGGTTGGGTTTGGTGCCGGGATGGCGGCGGATGCGACGCAGGGTGCAGGCCTTGACGATGGCGGTGCCAATGACGACAGTATGCAGCAAGAGTCTCCAGATCCGGTGCCCGCCAGCGCTTCTGATGGCGCCGAACAGGCTCAGGAAAGTGACGATGATTCGTCCATGTTGGCGGCCAATGGTCTTGATCGCCTGCTGCTTAGTTTTACCAGCAATTGCTGGATCAAGGTCACCGATGCCACTGGACGCACTCTGCGCCAGGGCGAGCAATCCGGTGGCGCCTCCCTGATGCTGGATGGCAAAGCGCCGTTCAACCTGACTCTCGGTAACGCTGGGGCGGTGGACGAGTTGCTGGTTAACGGTAAAGCTGTCACCTTGCCGACGGATTCCCCCGGTAAAGTTGTGCGAATCTCCGCTCCCTGATTCGCGAGGGTAGAAAACACCATGGAACCGGAAGTTAAGATTCAACGCCGTAAAACCCGCCAAGTCATGGTGGGCAATGTCCCTGTCGGTGGCGATGCCCCGATCTCCGTACAGAGCATGACCAATTCTGAAACCTGTGATGTAGATGCCACTGTCGGCCAGATCCGCCGGTTGCAAGATGCCGGTGTGGATATCGTACGGGTTTCGGTGCCCTCCATGGAGGCCGCCGAGGCCTTCGGCAAAATCCGCAAGCAGGTGGATGTGCCGCTGGTGGCGGATATCCATTACGATTATAAAATTGCTTTAGCCGTGGCTGAGCAGGGCGTGGACTGCCTGCGTATCAACCCTGGTAATATTGGCCGAGAAGACCGTATCAAGGCAGTGATTCAGTGCGCCAAAGACAAAGGCTTGCCGATTCGTATCGGTGTGAATGCCGGCTCCTTGGAAAAAGAATTGCAACGCAAATACGGCGAGCCCACCTCTGATGCATTGGTAGAATCGGCCTTGCGTCATGCGGACATCCTCGACCGTTACGATTTCCAGAATTTCAAAGTTAGCGTTAAGGCTTCCAATGTATTTATGACGCTGCAAGCCTACCGCAAGCTTTCCTCTCAGCTAGAGCAGCCGTTGCACTTGGGTGTCACCGAAGCGGGGACCTTCCGTTCTGGCACGGTGAAGTCTGCGGTGGCGCTTGGCGCGCTACTGATGGAAGGCATTGGCGACACAATTCGTGTTTCTCTGGCGGCGGACCCGGTGGAAGAAGTACGCGTTGGTTTCGATATCCTGAAAAGCCTGAACCTGCGCAAGAAAGGCGTGAACATCATTGCCTGCCCGAGCTGTTCACGACAGAACTTTGATGTGATCAAAACGGTGAACGAGCTGGAAGCGCGGCTGGAAGACATCAATGAATCCGTCGACCTGGCGGTGATCGGCTGCTTGGTGAATGGCCCCGGTGAAGCCCGTGAAGTGGATGTGGGGCTCACCGGCGGCACGCCCAATAATTTAGCCTACCGTGACGGTGAAAAAAGCCACCACATTACCGCTGACGACTTGGTCGACGAGCTTGAGCGAATGGTGCGCGCCAAGGTCAAGAAACAGCGCGAAGACGAAGAAAAAGGCATTATCGCCCGTAGTGAATAGAAGGCGTGGATCCAGACCGGGCGTGGTGGGTTCGCGTCCGGTGTTAGGCGTCCGCGTTCTGCGTTTTTTAAGGAATTGCAGTGAGTAAGAAAATCACGTCTATCCGTGGGATGAACGATATTCTGCCGGAACAGACCGGCCTGTGGCAGTGGTTGGAAGCAAAAGTGGGCACGGTGCTGGCCAGTTATGGTTACCAGGAAATTCGCATGCCCATTGTGGAGCAGACGGACCTGTTCAAGCGCAGCATCGGTGAAGTGACGGATATCGTGGAAAAGGAAATGTACACCTTCGACGACCGCAACGGTGACAGCCTTACCCTGCGTCCGGAAGGTACCGCCAGTTGCGTGCGCGCTTGTGAGCAGCATGGCTTATTGTACAACCAAACCCAGCGGCTGTGGTACGCCGGCCCCATGTTCCGTCACGAACGCCCCCAGGCGGGCCGCTATCGCCAGTTCCACCAAATTGGCGTGGAAACCTTCGGCATGGCCGGCCCGGACATCGATGCAGAAGTCATCCTGCTGACCGCGCGGCTGTGGAAAGCCTTGGGTTTGGCCGACAAGGTGTCTTTGGAGCTGAATTCCCTGGGTGACAGCGCTGACCGAGCCCGTTATCGCGATGCCCTGGTGGATTATCTGAAGACCCATTTTGACGATCTGGACGGGGATTCTCAGAAGCGTCTGGAGCGCAGCCCGTTGCGCGTGTTGGACAGTAAAGATCCGGGTACCCGCGAGGTGCTTAAAGGCGCGCCGCAGCTGGCGGATTATTTGAATGATGAGGCTGTGGCGCATTTTGAAGAGCTGAAAGCCTTGCTAGATACCAGTGGCATTGCTTATAAAGTGAACCCGTATTTGGTGCGCGGGCTCGATTATTATGGCAAGACTGTTTTCGAATGGGTTACCGATGCGCTGGGCGCACAGGGCACTGTGTGCGCCGGTGGTCGCTACGACGGCCTAGTGGAGCAGCTGGGCGGCAAACCCACCCCAGCAGTGGGCTTCGCCATGGGGGTCGAGCGGTTGATTTTGCTTATCGAGCAGGAAAAGCCGGAACTGTCAGCGCCGGTGGACGTCTATGTGATGGCCATGGGCGATGTGCTGGCCCCGACCATGGCGTTGGCTGAACATCTTCGTGATGCTTTGCCCGGCCGTGCAATCCAGTTGCACTGTGGGGGCGGCAGTTTTAAAAGCCAGATGAAAAAAGCCGATCGCAGTGGCGCCGTGGTGGCCTTGATTATTGGTGAAGATGAATTGGCTAGCGGCGTGGTAACGGTGAAACCACTGCGGGGCCAGGGCGAACAGGCTCAGGTTGCTCAGGGCGATGTGGCCAACGCGGTGACGTCGTTTCTCGCGTAACAGGGTGCCCTGAACCAGACAATAGACGAGTTGAAAGTTTAAAGTTCAAAGTTGAAACGAGATCAAGATATTGCCATCCGGAAAGGATTTCTCCGCGCTCTTGGGCTTTGAACTTTCAATTTGACCAAACAACGACCCGGACCTCGGGATATAAAAACGAAAGGAGAGCCGCGTGGCAGATTACATGCGCGATGAAGACGAACAGGCTGAGCTGCTAAAAGAGTGGTGGCAAAAGAACGGTACCGCCGCGATTATTACTGTGGTGCTGGCCGTGGCAGCCCTGATTGGCTGGCGTGAATGGCAAGGCCACCAAGGCGAACAGTCCGCTGAAGCCTCCAAAGAGTATCAAGTATTGGTGGAAGCACTGACCGCACAGCAAATGGATGAAGCGGCAGTGAATCAGCAGGCCGAAGCACTCAAAGAAGATTTCCCTGGCACTGCCTATGCCAACTACGCCAGCCTTGCCCAGGCTCGGCTGGCGGTGCAAGCAGGTGATTACGAAAAAGCCGCATCCCTGTTGCAGGAGGTTGCTGACGAGGGCGCAACCGATGCACTGACTTATACCGCACGCTTGCGTTTGGTGCGTGTGTTATTGCAACAAGAAGCCTATGACAAGGCTGCCGCCGAGCTGGACAATAGCTTTCCGGATGCCTTCAATGGCATGGCTCTGGAACTACGTGGCGACTTGGCGAAAGCCCGTGACGACCAGCAAGCAGCCACAGATGCCTACACTCAGGCGCTGGAAACCCTGCAGGACAACGGTGAAAAAGACCGTGTGCAGATGAAACTGGATGACCTGAAGAGCTAAATGAAATATTTCCTTCTCCCCTTCGCACTGGCCGGCCTGTTATTGGCCGGTTGTAGCTCCAACCCGAATGCCATTGAGCCCAATGACTTGCCGGATTTCGATGCCAGCTACAAGGTAAAACGGCTTTGGAAAGAAGGTGTGGGCGACGGGGTGGAAGAGAGCCAGTTGACCCTGCGCCCGGCCGTGACCCAGCAACAAGTGTTCGCCGGCGATGTTTTTGGTGAGGTGTACGCTGTTAGCCGCGACAAAGGCAAGCGCCAGTGGCGGGTAAAAACAGAGGATCGCATTGGCGGTGGCTTCTACGCCGGTTACGGTATGGTGCTTTACGGTACACGTGAAGGTATGGCCGTGGCTTTGTCCATGGAAAGTGGCGAAGAGTTGTGGCGCACCCAGCTTTCCGGTGAAGCGCTGGCGATTCCCGTCAGTAACGGCACTATTGCCGTGTTCCAGACTCAAGATGGCCATGTGACGGCGCTGGACGCCAACGCGGGTGACCAAGTGTGGGACTATGAAACCCCGGTTCCCATCCTGACTCTGCGCGGCTTGGCTCAACCCGCCATCGCTGATGGCCGGGTCTATGCCGGTTTCGCCAATGCAAAACTAGCGGCTCTGGACGCCGAAACGGGCGTGCCTGCCTGGGAGCAGCGCATTGCTGAACCCTCCGGGCGTTCTGAATTGGACCGTCTTACTGATGTGGACGGGAACATGATCGTGGAAGGTGGCGGGGTTTTCGCGGTGGCCTTTCAAGGTAAGGTAGGTGTGGCAGATCAGGTTAACGGCCGACAGTACTGGGGCAAAGAAATGTCCAGCGCCCAGGTGATCAGTGCAAGCGGTGGCCGTTTGTTCGTGGCCGATGACCAGGGTGTGGTGCGGTCTGTGGACCAGCGCACCGGCAGTGTGCTCTGGCAACAGGACAAACTTTACGGTCGCCGCCTTACTGGCACAGCAGTTCAGGGCGACTTAGTCGCAGTAGGCGATTTTGAAGGTTATCTGCACTGGATGAATGTGGATGACGGCACCTTGCTGGCCCGCAAACGGCACGACCGTGATGGGTTTTCCGGCACTCCGGTCAGCTACGAAGATACCCTGTATGTACTGAGCTATGACGGTAAGCTGGCCGCCTATGCACTGCGGCCGAAGTAACCGGTCTGCTTAGTCGATCCTTGAAAAATCTGCGCGCCGCGCAGATTTTTTCGTTTGGCGCCCCCTTTGGCGTTACCATAGCGCCGTTGAAACCTCGTTGAGATGACTATGAAGCCGGTAATCGCCCTGGTTGGGCGGCCCAATGTGGGCAAATCCACACTGTTTAACCGACTGACCCGAACTCGGGACGCCTTAGTGGCTGACTTTCCTGGGCTGACCCGTGACCGCAAATACGGGGATGGCCAGCTGGGCGGCTACTTGTACACGGTGGTGGATACCGGCGGTATCGGCGAGAACGATGATGGCATCGACGTACCGATGACCAGCCAATCCCTGCAGGCGGTGGTTGAGGCGGATGTGGTGCTGTTCATGGTGGATGGGCGTGCTGGGCTGACCGCCGCCGATGAGCAGATTGCCAGTGAGCTGCGCAAGCTACCCAAGCCCACCTATCTCATCGTCAACAAGACCGATGGCGTGGACGCGGATTCGGCCATGTCCGAGTTCTTTGCGCTGGGGCTTACCGAAGTGTTGCCCATCGCTGCGGCCCATGGTCGTGGTGTCACCAGCATGATCGAACATGTCCTCGAAGGCTTCACGGATCTGGAGCTGCTCCCGGAAGGAGAGCACCGCACCTCCAAAAAACCCGGTGAAGACAGCATTCGCGTGGCGGTATTGGGGCGCCCTAACGTGGGCAAATCCACCCTGATCAACCGTATGCTTGGTGAAGAGAGGGTGGTGGTGTTTGACCACGCCGGAACCACTCGTGACTCCATTGAGGTGCCGTTTGAGCGCATGGGCCGCGCCTATACCTTGATCGACACCGCGGGGGTGCGTCGGCGCGGTAAAGTGTTCGAGATGGTTGAGAAGTTTTCCGTGATCAAGGCACTGCAGGCCATGGAAGCGGCTCAGGTGGTGGTGGTGGTGATCGATGCCCGTGAAGGTATTACCGATCAAGATCTGCACCTGCTGGGCTATGCCCTGGATAGCGGCCGTGCGTTGATGATTGCTGTAAACAAATGGGATGGCTTGGAAGCCGATCATAAAGAACGGGTTCGGGTGAACCTTGGGCGGCGCTTGGAATTTGCCCCCTGGGTAAAGATCAAATTCATTTCAGCGCTGCATGGTACTGGGGTCGGGGATCTTTGGGGCATGGTGGAGCAGGCTTGGGATAGCGCCTTTATCAAGATTGGCACCAACGAATTGACTCGGATGATGGAAGAGATCACCAACGGCCACCCGCCACCGCGCAATGGACGCTTTCGTGCCAAATTGCGTTATGCTCACTTGGGCGGCAATAACCCACCGACGTTGGTGTTGCACGGTAACCGCACGGAAGCCTTGCCCGCCAGCTATAAGAAATTTCTGGAAAATCGTTTCCGCGAGCTGCTGAAACTGGAAGGTACGCCTATCCGGCTGGAATTTAAATCTGGCACGAATCCTTATGAAGGGCGAAAGAATGTGCTGACCGACCGGCAAGTGCACAAGCGCAAGCGGATGATCAAACGGATGAAAAAATAACTCTTTGGGGAATGCCGGGGGGGCCGGTAACGCATAACAGGGGTGGGGGGGTAGGTTATCAAACGTTGGGGGTACGGAGTTATAGCAGGGGGGGTAAACCTGCTGTGTGCATCGGTGCAGGGCATGGAGCCCATGATGGAACCGGCCCAGCAGCCCGCCATGGTGCTGACCCCTGCCCGTGTCAGCCAGCCTCAATCTGAGGCCCCCGCCAGCGTTACCGTTATCGACCGCACCCTCATTGAAGCCAGTGGCGCTCGCGAACTCTACGAGGTGCTTAAGCTGGTGCCGGGCATGGCCGCCGTGAAAGTGGATGGCAATGTTCCTTCCGTGGCTTACCACGCAACCCAAGCGCGGGACCAACGCCGTATGTTGGTTCTGTTGGATGGCCGTAGCCAGTACCAACCGGGCCTGTCCCGGGTCAGCTGGAACAGCATGCCGGTGGATATCCGCGATGTGGAGCGGATAGAAGTGACCCGTGGCCCGGCAGCGGCGGCTTACGGTGCCAACGCCTTTACTGCTGTTATCAATATCATTACCCGTGATCCGCGTGATATCAGCAAAAGCGGGGTGACGGTGCAGGGGGGTAACAATGGCATTCGTGATGCCCACCTGGTCGGGGTTCATCAGCTGGAGAATGGGGCCGTGCGAGCCTCGGTGTCTCGTCGTGAAGACAACGGTTACGACGAACCCTTCGAAGGCAAGAGTCTGCAGGATGCCAAACGCATAGAAACGCTCAACACAGAATGGGTGTGGGAAGCGGATGCGCATAACACGCTTACCGTGCAGGCAGGGGGAAGTCAGAGCCGCTTGGGCCGCCAGCAGGAAGCGGGGCTGGCGGATATTGGTGAATACCAAGACGACCCGGTGCAGAAAGGTGAGCGGGCCTTTTTAGCGCTGCAATGGCAGCACCATTTTAGTCGTACCCATCAATTGCAGGTTCTTACATACGGCCAATATAACCAGGAAGCTACCGCTTTTGACGTCTGCTATCTGGATCCAGTGACGGGTCAAATTGGCGCGGGTGGAGGCCTTTATTTCAGTCAGGAGTTAAGGGATCTGTATTTGCAGAATGGCAGCGATATGGATTCTACATTCGCGGCCTTTCCGACGGATCCTGATGTCACTAATCGTTATTTAACCCTGCAAGGTGCAGGCGGGCCTTTTTGTGCCCGTAGTGAGCTGGATATTCAGGAAGTGCGTTATGACCTGGAGATACAGGACACCTTGCAGTTGACTCGCTGGGCACGTTTAGTGAGTGGTGCAGAAGTGCGGCATGACCGGGTCCGGTCCGACAGTTATCTGGGCGGCACCGAAGAGAATGTTAGCTCCCGTTTGTTTGGTAATCTGGCGCTGGATGTTCTGGGGCCGGTCACGGTGAATCTGGGTGGCTATTGGGAGCGAGACCAGATTAGCGACGATCACTTCAGCCCCCGTGCTGGCGTAAACTGGCGAGTGCTGCCGGGCCACCATCTTCGTTATGTCTACTCCGAAGCCCTTCGCACGCCGGATATTTATGAAGAACGCGCTAATATCAATATCCAGGCAAAAAACCTGTCAGCCCCTTTTGGTGAAAACACTCAGTCCTTGCTGGGCTGGTCACCGGCTTATTTCTTTGTCACGCAACAGAGTCCGGCCACCTTTGAACCAGAACAAATGCGCTCATGGGAGGCAGGCTATTACGGCCAGTTTACTGCCGTGGAGCTGGATGTGCGTTATTTTCAAGAAAGCCTGCGTCAATTGCTGAGCTCGCCGCTGAATCCGCTCGAATTTGAGCCCCGTAACGACGGCAAGGTGGACCATCAGGGCACTGAGGCCCAGCTTACTTGGCGCCCGGTGGCCTCTCATCTGTTTCGTGTAACCGGTGCCCATATTCACACCCGAAGCAATACGGGGACGGAATACCGTCTAGCAGCCCGAGACTCTGCTAGCGGCCTGTGGTCATGGCAATTTAGTTCACGCTGGGCCTGGTCGTCGGCTTACTATTTATCCAATGATTACAACGACCGGGTGTTCGAACGTGTCGATATGCAGCTACGTTTTCGCCATCGCATGGGGCCTACAGAGCTGGAGTGGCGGGCGGTTTTGCAGCATGGGTTAAACAAGGAACCTGTAGTCTTTTCAGAGAACAGCTACCAGCAAGACCGGATGTGGCTGAGCGTGGCGGTGAGGATATAGCCGGATGCGGAGCTGGCAGGGGCCTATCCTTGGTTTCCTTTTGCTGTTGGTATCGGCAGTCCCTGCGCTGTCTGCGCCGCCACGAACGGTGCATGTGCTTGCTGAGCCCTCTCCTTTTAGTGATGTATTTGTGTTGTCGCTGACACAAGAGTTACCGAACAACCTGCGTATGGTTGATGAGCCCGAGGCTGCCGATGTGTTGGTGGCGCTCGGGGATGCGGCTTTTAGCCGTGCTTTGGTCCATGGTAAACCGTTGCTTGGCGTTTATGTCAGTCGTGCGTTGAGTGAAGACGCGGAACGGGACGGATGCCAGTGTGCAGCTCTCTGGTCAGGGGTTAGCTTGGCTAATCAGATACGAATGGTGCACATCATGATGCCTTTGGCCCGCCGAGTTGGCGTGGTGATGGGCAAAAGCAGTGTCTGGGCAGAAGGGCAGGTGCGTGGTTATCGCGGGCCGGTCAAGTTGGAGTTATTACCGGTCCAGGATGTGCGGGATTTGGGCAACACCCTGCGTGAAAATCTCAGCCACCTCGATGCCATTTTGTTACCCGCAGATGATGATCTATTAGGGCCGGATGCGGCCAAGCTGGTATTGCTAACCAGTTATCGCCAGCGTCGGCCGGTGTTTGGTCCAGATCTGACGTTTGTGAATGCGGGTAGCGTAGCGTCCTATTATGCTAGCGGCAGCGATTTGGTCAGCGAAGCGGCCCAACGGGTGCAGCACTTTGCTATTCGGGAGCAATGGCAGGCATCTTCGTTTGTGGTTTGCCCATCAGTGGCGGTCAACGAGCATGTGGCAAGCAGTTTTGATATGCGTTATCGGGAAAGCACGGCCCTTCAGGATGCCCTGCAAGACGCGGAGGAGGTGCCATGAGTGGTGCTGAAACACCGCGGAAGGGGCCGGGCATCCGCAAGCAGCTGCAAATGTTGGCTCTGGTGCCGGCTGTGTTCATGCTCGGGTTGTTGCTGGTCGCGTTAACTTGGCAACGCTTTGAAGATGCCGACCGGGATCTCCACGAGTTGGGCAGTTTCCTGGCCCAGCAGATTGCCTCTGCGTCCGAGTACGGGGTGCTGGCGGGCAATTACACCGATTTGCGTCGTCAGGCACAGATGGCCATGCAACGGGCGGACTTGCAATACGTGGTGTTCCGGGATGGCGAGGGGAGGGTATTGCTTTACGAGGGGCGGGATGCGCTGGGAGAAAACGCTGACATTATCGAATTCTACTCCGGTATTTATCGTCAGCCAGTGGCGCTCGAAGCCATGTTGGACCAGGCCGAAGGAGGTAACGTAAAGCCGGATCGCATTGGCGAAGTGGTGTTGGGGATGTCCAGCGCCCGGTTGCTTGCCCGGCAAAAAGAAATTTTGCTGGCCAGCCTCATCCCGGCCCTTTTTGCGATGATCCTGGGGCTCTGGATTGCACACTATCTGACCCGGCAGATTGCGGCCCCGCTGGGGGACTTGTCTGGTTTACTCCGGACTTTGCGTCAGGGGGAGTATTCGGTGCGCGGCCGCCGTCGTTTGCAAGGCGAGCTAGGGGAGCTGCAGGATAATATCAATGAATTGGCCGGTGCGCTGGAAAGCGCCCGCCGCGAGCAGCAAGCCGCCATGGCTGAGCTGCAGGACGCCCATCGTCATGCCCAGACGGCAAGTCAGGCAAAAAGTGATTTCCTGGCGATGATGAGCCATGAGTTGCGTACGCCCATGAACGGCGTGTTGGGCATGCTGCAACTGTTGGAAGGAACCGCCCAGAATGATGAGCAGCAGGAATATACTCAGGCGGCCTTGGAGTCTACTGGCCATTTGCTTGATGTGATCAACGATATTCTGGATTTTTCCCGCATCGAAGCCGGGCGCATGGATCTCGACCCTTCCTTTTTCGAGGTGCTGCCCTTGTTGCAAAATTGCGTTGCCACGTTCCGCTATGTGGCAGAAAGCAAAGGCCTGTATTTGCAACTAGAAGGAGCAGAAGCGCTGGCGGGAAAAGTGGCGCGCAGCGACCCAACCCGGTTGCGACAGGTGCTTAGCTATTTGATTTCCAATGCGGTGAAATTTACTCAAGAGGGTGGGGTTACTGTGTCTGTATCGGTACGGCCGGCGCATGGCGATTGGCTGGACCTGAGTATTGCCGTGGCCGATACCGGTATCGGCATCCCCCGGGAAAAACGTGCCAGTCTGTTCAAGGCGTTTTCACAGGTCGATTCTTCCACCTCGCGCCGTTTCGGTGGTACCGGGTTGGGATTGGCCATCGCCCGCAAGCTTAGTGAAATGCTTGGCGGCACTCTGACCGTGGATGGGCGCGAGGAAGGCGGCAGCATTTTCACGTTGTCGCTGCGCCTGTTGTTCCGGGAGCGGCGAGTGCCCAAGGTTGATCTTGCGCCTCGGCAAATTGAACTGGCGCAGCCTGCTCTGCACGGGCTGGTTTTGTTAGTGGAAGATAATCCGGTAAATGCGATGGTGGCCCGGCGCACCCTTGAGCAAATGGGCGTCTCAGTGGTAACGGCCGGTAACGGTCATGAGGCGCTGGAAAAAGTGCGCCAGCGTGACTTTGATTGCATTCTCATGGATGTGCAGATGCCGGTAATGGATGGCCTGGCAGCCACCCGGCTGTTGCGGCAATGGGAGCGAGAACAGGGCAGAGCACCAATGCCGGTGGTGGCGCTCACCGCCAATGCCATGAATGAAGAGCGCGAACGTTGCCTGGCGGTGGGGATGAACGCCCATCTCGCCAAGCCTTTTCGTCGGCAACAATTGGCGCGAGTACTCAGTCCGTATCTGACGCCTGGACGCGTTCCACCCGGGCGATAATTTCGCCGTCGGCCAGCCGGGTGGTCAGGGTGTCACCGGCTTGCATCTGTTCTACCGAGCGCACCGCTTGGTCCCCCTTGAAAGTAATGCTGTAGCCCCGTGCCAGGGTTTCCAGTGGGCTAGCGGTATGCAGGCGCTTACTTAACCCGCCCAGCTGTAGTTGTTGCTGTTGAAGCTGGCGAAGGATTGGCTGGGGGAGGCGCTTGTTCAGGGTTGCCAGCCGTTGCTGCTGGTCCCGCAGCAGTCGCTCCGGTGACAGCCGTGCCAGCCGTTGCTGGCTGGGTTGCAGGCGCCCCTGTAGCAGGGTGAGGCGATGCTTCATCAGTCGCTGCAGGCGGTTTTGTAGTTCATCCAGTCGCTGGCTGCTTTGTTCAAGGTGGTGACGGGGGGAGCGCAGCCGTTGGCTGAGATGGCGCAGGCGTTCTTGCGCAGTTCGCAGCTCTTGCGCCATGACCCCGCGAAGTCGCCGGTGTAGCCCCGCACGTCGTTGACTGACAATGGAGAGATCCGGGCTGACCAGCTCGGCGGCGGCAGAGGGAGTCGGCGCACGCAGGTCGGCGGCAAAGTCGGTCAAACCCGTGTCCACTTCATGGCCCACCGCTGAAACAATGGGAATGGGGCAGCCCGCCACGGCCCGGGCCAATCCTTCGTCATTAAATGCCCACAAGTCCTCCAGAGAACCGCCGCCACGTCCCAGGATCAGCACATCACATTCATTGCGTGCCACGGCCAGTGCCAGCGCCTGGCGCAATTGCGCCGGAGCATCGGCTCCTTGTACGGCAGCGGGGTATATCACCACGGGTATGGAGGGGCAGCGGCGCTGCAGTACCTGCAAAATATCGCGAATAGCGGCGCCGCTGGGTGAGGTGATGACCCCAATCTGGCTGGGCCAGGCGGGCAGCGTTCGTTTGTGCTCCTGGGCGAACAGGCCTTCATTTTGTAGCTGGGCTTTCAAGGCGTCGAACTGGGCTTTTAGTGCGCCTTGGCCAGCGGGCTCCATGTGTTCAACCACAATCTGGAAATTGCCGCGGGGAACGTAAAGAGTGATCTTGGCACGTACCAGTACTTGCTCCCCGTTCCGAGGGACAAAATCCAATAGCCTGTTGCGATTTTTAAACATGGCCCCGTTAATCTGGGCACGCGTGTCTTTTAGGCTGAAATACCAGTGGCCGGAGGCCGGGCGGGAGAAGTTGGACAACTCTCCTTGTAGCCAAATCAGCGGAAAAGAGCTTTCCAGCAGGCCCTGGGCATCCAGGTTCAATTGGCTGATAGACAGCGGTTCGGCGCGAGATGAAATGGTCATCGCGGGAGGGTAGCCCGTTTTTTTGTACCCTGCCAGCAGCGATTGTGTGGTTAGCCGGTAATGTCGTATAATCGCCCGCCTAATTTAACGGGGTGCCTGTCTGATTTTAGGTGCTGCCGCTCCGCCCGGTGGAATCCGCCAGGCTCCCCCCTCACTTCCTACGGTGCAATATGCTCAGAATTGCCCAAGAAGCACTGACGTTTGATGACGTTTTGCTTGTGCCCGCCCATTCCAATGTGCTGCCTAAAGACGTGTCGCTGAAGTCCAAGTTGACTCGGGATATTGCTTTGAACATTCCGCTGGTATCCGCAGCCATGGATACGGTTACCGAGCATCGCCTGGCCATTACTATGGCGCAGGAAGGGGGTGTCGGTATCCTGCATAAAAGCATGGATACCGAGGACCAGGCGCGCAATGTGCGGATGGTCAAAAAGTACGAATCCGGTGTAGTGAAAGACCCGATTACCGTCACCCCGGATACCACGGTTGCCGAGCTGATCCGTATTACCGAAGCGAATAATATCTCCGGTGTGCCGGTGGTTGAGAAAAAAGGGAATGGCGATAAGGTCGTGGGTATTGTGACCAGCCGTGACACCCGTTTCATCACTAACTATGACCAGTGCGTTAAAGACATCATGACTGGCAAGGATCGTCTGGTTACTGTGCTGGAAGGCGCTGGCGCCGATGAAGTCCAGGCGCTGCTGCACAAGCATCGCATCGAGAAAATTATTGTGGTGAACGCGGCCGGTGATTTGCGCGGCATGATTACTGTAAAAGACATCGAGAAAGCAGCCAAGTATCCCAATGCTTGCAAAGACTCTCAGGGACGTTTGCGGGTTGGTGCTGCGGTGGGTACCGGCCTCGGTACTGATGAGCGAGTTACCGCATTGGTGGAAGCCGGTGTGGATGTGATCGTGGTCGATACCGCCCACGGGCATTCCCAGGGTGTAATTGATCGCGTGGCCTGGGTGAAGAAACACTTCCCCGATGTCCAAGTGATTGGCGGCAACATCGCTACCGCTGCGGCAGCAAAAGATCTGGTTGCTGCTGGCGCGGATGCAGTCAAAGTTGGTATCGGCCCCGGTTCTATCTGTACTACCCGTATTGTGGCCGGTATTGGCGTGCCGCAGATTACCGCTATTTCTGACGTGGCCGCAGCACTGGAAGGTACGGGTGTGCCCTTGATTGCTGACGGCGGTATCCGTTTTTCCGGGGATATTTCCAAGGCGGTGGCCGCAGGCGCCAGCGCCATCATGATCGGCTCCTTGTTGGCGGGCACCGAAGAAGCGCCGGGCGACGTTGAGCTGTTCCAGGGCGGCTATTACAAGGCCTACCGTGGCATGGGGTCTTTGGGGGCCATGTCTGGTTCTACGGGCTCCTCCGATCGTTATTTCCAGGATGCTGCTGCAGGTATTGAAAAGCTGGTTCCGGAAGGTATCGAAGGCCGGGTTCCCTACAAGGGTCCAATGAGTGCCATCGTTCATCAGTTGATGGGTGGCCTGCGCGCCTCTATGGGGTATACCGGCTGCTCCACCATTGAAGAAATGCGTAGCAAACCTGAATTCGTGAAAGTGACCAACGCGGGCATGAAAGAATCCCACGTGCACGATGTGACAATTACCAAAGAAGCGCCCAATTACCCGGTTGGGTAATGCGAACGCAGGCGTAGTGTCGCTGGTCAAGAGCTCCACGCTTGAGGCCCGACGCGGAATGCTGAAATCGGTCGAGCCGCGCTCGACCGATTTTTCTTTTTAAAGTGCTAGGCGGCCAATGTTTGGCGTTTGGCCCGTTCTAACCAGGTTCGGCTTTAACCGCCGGCAACCACCGGGATAGACCCCAATGACAGACATTCATGCCCAGCGCATTCTTATTCTGGATTTCGGATCTCAATACACTCAACTGATTGCGCGTCGTGTGCGTGAAATCGGGGTGTATTGTGAAATTCGTGCCTTTGACATGACGGCTGAAGAGCTGGACGAATTTGCGCCCAAAGGCATCATCCTTTCCGGTGGCCCCGAATCTGTTACCGCAGCGCAAACGCCGCGGGCGCCTCAGGCCGTATTCGAAGCGGGCATTCCGGTGCTGGGTATCTGTTACGGCATGCAGACCATGGCCGAGCAGTTGGGCGGTAAGGTCATCGCTGGCGAAAAACATGAATTCGGTTACGCCCGGGTGGAAAAAGCAGAGTCCAATGCGCTGCTTGAGGGCATCGTTGACCATGAAGAGCAGGGCAAGGAATTCCTCGATGTATGGATGAGCCATGGCGATCGTGTTGGGGAAATGCCCGCGGGATTTGTGGCCACCGCCACCACCGGCAGTTGTCCTATTGCTGGCATGGCCAATGACGAAAAACGCTTCTATGGCATTCAGTTTCATCCGGAGGTGACCCATACCTTGCAGGGTGGTCGTCTGCTGGAGCGCTTTATACGCGAGCTGTGTAAATGTGAGGCGCTTTGGACGCCGAGTAACATCATTAACGATGCCATTGATACCATCCGCGAGCAGGTGGGCACCGACGAGGTGATCTTGGGGCTTTCCGGCGGGGTGGATTCTTCCGTGGTCGCAGCGTTGCTGCACAAGGCTATCGGCGATCAGCTCACCTGTGTGTTTGTCGATAACGGCCTGTTGCGTCACCAGGAAGGTGAACAAGTAATGGAAATGTTTGCCGACAACATGGGTGTTAAGGTGATCCGAGTGGACGCGGAAGACAACTTCCTCGGAAAACTGGCCGGTGAAGCGGACCCGGAGAAAAAACGCAAAATTATCGGTAATACCTTTATCGATATCTTCGACGATGAAGCCGGCAAATTGCAGAATGCTAACTGGCTCGCCCAAGGCACTATCTACCCGGACGTGATTGAGTCCGCCGCCAGCAAGACTGGCAAGGCCCATGTTATCAAGAGCCACCATAACGTGGGGGGCCTACCGGAAGATATGAAGCTCAAGCTGGTTGAGCCCTTGCGGGAATTGTTCAAGGATGAAGTGCGCAAAATCGGCCTGGAACTGGGCCTGCCCTACGACATGGTTTACCGTCACCCTTTCCCGGGACCGGGGCTGGGCGTTCGTATTCTGGGTGAAGTGAAGAAGGAATATGCCGACACCTTGCGTCTGGCGGATCATATCTTCATTGAAGAACTGCGAGCGGCAGGCTTGTATCACAAAACCAGTCAGGCTTTTGCGGTGTTTCTGCCAGTGAAATCCGTCGGCGTGGTGGGTGATGCCCGTCGCTATGAATACGTGGTGGCTCTGCGTGCAGTGGAAACCATCGACTTCATGACCGCCCGCTGGGCGCACCTGCCTTATGATTTCCTGGAACTGGTTTCCAGCCGAATCATCAATGAAATTCCAGGCATTAGTCGGGTGACCTACGATATTTCTTCCAAGCCACCTGCCACTATTGAGTGGGAATGATTCCCTGTCTGGTACTGACTGGCACTCAATAGCATTAAGTTACACTTAAGCCCATGTTTTCATGGGCTTTTTTTATCGCTGTCTGACAGCGATAAGCCAAGGCTGGACTTTACAAGGTGAAGGGCCCCGCTGGCCGCTCTATGGCCGGCATTAAGACGGGCCCCATCTCGCTTTGCTACCACTGCACCACCCATCGTTAGGCGAGAGCATCACCGTGATCGCTATGGCGTTGGCGGTATTAGGCGAGCCTTATTGTGTTTGGGTGCCCCGAGTCGACCACTGTTGCCAGGCCAGCCCTATACGGCCTGCTCTGAGGCAAAGGCATTCGCCGGTTTTGATGTGGTAGCGAGGGTAACCCGCTCATGAACTCGTTTTCCCGGTATGTGATGAGGCGACGATCTCGCCGTGCATGGGACTACCATTCTATTAGTTCTTTGTCGGGCTGCATGACTGCGTAACAGGGGCGTTGAGTAGGGATAGTGCATAAGGCGGTACTTGCTGTAGGGGAGGGCCTAGGCAATATAAACAAAATTGTAGTGCCTGGCAGGTGAATTGCTCTTCGTAAAAGCGAGTAAAACTCGCTATCGGTTTGATGCGTTGTTGTTATTTAGGGAGTAATACTTGGGTCGATCTTCAGGACCGTTTTTGTCGCGCTATACGGTCAGGGGGCGAACCGTTCTTCGACTATATTCCGGCCATGGTGTTTTCATGGCTCTCGCACTCTGTGCGATACTGAAATGCGCGCCGTAATACTACCCTCAGCGATGACTCTGCGTGTTGATTGGGAGTCTCTGAGCGTTACAGGAGTAACACATGAGCGATAAACCAGTGAAACCCACCACTACCGATGCTGGCATCCCGGTAGCCAGTGACGAACACTCTCTCACAATAGGACCGGACGGGCCGATTGTCCTTCACGATCATTACTTGATTGAGCAAATGGCCAATTTCAATCGCGAGCGTATCCCAGAGCGCCAACCCCATGCGAAGGGCGGTGGTGCATTTGGTCACTTTGAGGTGACCAAAGATGTAAGCGCTTACACTAAAGCTGCAGTGTTCCAGCCTGGCACCAAGACGGAGACTCTGATTCGCTTTTCCACAGTCGCCGGCGAGCGCGGCAGCCCGGATACCTGGCGCGACCCGCGTGGCTTTTCGCTGAGGTTTTACACCAGCGAAGGCAACTATGACATGGTGGGGAATAACACCCCGGTTTTCTTCGTGCGGGACCCAATGAAATTCCAGCATTTTATCCGCTCGCAGAAACGTCGCGCTGACAGCAGCTTGCGCGATCACGATATGCAATGGGATTTCTGGACGCTTTCGCCGGAGTCGGCGCATCAGGTGACTTGGTTGATGGGGGATCGCGGTATTCCCAAGACTTGGCGCCACATGAATGGCTATTCCAGTCATACCTATATGTGGATCAATGCAAAGGAAGAGAGGTTCTGGGTCAAATACCACTTCAAGACCGATCAAGGCATTGAATGCATGACCCAAGATGAAGCTGTTAGCATGGCGGGCAAGGATAGTGACTGCCACCGCCGCGATCTATTCGACTCCATCAAAAACGGCGATTACCCGAGCTGGACTCTGCACATGCAGATCATGCCGTTTGAGGATGCCAAGACCTATCGGTTCAATCCTTTCGACTTGACTAAAGTCTGGCCGCACCATGACTACCCCTTAATGGAAGTCGGCAAACTGACGTTGAACCGAAACCCAACTGATTTTCATACCGAGGTGGAGCAGGCCGCATTTGAACCTAACAACCTCGTATCCGGCATCGGTTTGTCCCCCGACAAAATGCTGCTAGCTCGTGGCTTCTCATACGCGGACGCTCACCGTCACCGGCTGGGGGTAAACTACAAGCAGATTCCGGTCAACAAGCCCAAATGTCCGGTCAACAGCTACAGCAAGGACGGAGTGGGACGTACAGAAAATATTTCCGATCCGGTTTATGCGCCGAACTCCTACGGCGGACCAGAAGCTGATCCGGCACGCGGGCAGGATGGTACGCAGTGGTACACCGATGGCGACATGGTGCGCCAGGCTTACACGCTGCGTAGAGACGACGACGACTTTGGCCAGCCAGGTACCTTGGTGCGCGAGGTGCTTGACGACGACGGGCGTGATCGGCTTGTTAACAACATTATTGATCACCTGTCCGCTGGAGTTTCTGACGCGGTTCTGCAGCGCGCGATTGAGTATTGGCGCAACGTCGATAAAGTTCTGGGTGATCGTGTCGCCAAAGGCCTTAAAGGCTAATCACTGCGGGAACCGCAAGGCCGGCTAACAAGCTGTCCCGTAACGTTTTTTAACGTCCACGGTGGCAGGCTGCCATGCCGTAGACCCCGTCTCCCCTGAGGCAGCCCATAGTATGGCTGCCTCAGAGGCTGACAGGGCTTCAGCCCGCAGTGTTCTCCGGTTCAGCAAAGGTATACAGGTGAGCGCTGGTGTTGGGCTCTGATGAGGATTTTAATGGCCCAGGGTGCTTGAAAAGTAAGCGAATTTGCTTAAAATATGCAGCCTTCCTGGGAGTTAAGAGCCAGCCTTCAAGGTGTTTGATAGTGGTTCAATCTATGCTTTCAGGTAGAAATCATTCCGTTTCAGCCAGCTGCGTACGTCGGCCAGAGTAAGGGTCGGGGTTGTTGTGCCCGTTGTGGTGGCATACAATGCGCGCCTATTTACTGAGGCGGTGAGGCTACTCGTCTCGTTTTCGATAACAGATTGGAGGTTCACGACATTAAGCGTGGAGGCAAAGGCCGCGAGCAGCGCGCCAATACAAATCAGCAAATCCAGGCAACCGAAGTCCGGTTGATTGATGTGGATGGTGAGCAGGTCGGTATCGTCAGCCTGCAGGACGCCTTGGAAAAGGCCACTTCTAAACAGCTGGATCTGGTGGAAATCTCCCCTGGTGCAGAACCACCGGTTTGCCGAATCATGGATTACGGCAAGCACCTGTTCGAGGCTAAGCAAAAGGCCAAAGAGGGGCGTAAAAAGCAGCGCCAGACTCAGGTTAAGGAAATCAAATTCCGTCCCGGCACCGACATCGGTGACTACGATGTGAAACTGCGTAACCTCATTCGTTTCCTTGAGGCCGGCGACAAAGCAAAAATCACCGTCCGCTTCCGCGGTCGGGAGATGGCTCACCAGGAATTGGGCCGGGAACTTCTCGCTCGTATCGAGAAGGACTTGGAAGAATACGGTTCTGTTGAGCAACGTCCGAACATGGAAGGGCGCCAAATGATTATGGTGCTCGGCCCGGGCAAAAAGAAGAAGCAGTCCTAACGGACTGTTTAATTAATTCATCAACTTGAGAAGGTACCATGCCTAAAATCAAGACAAACCGTGGGGCTGCCAAGCGTTTCAAAAAAACCGCCTCCGGTTTCAAGCGCAAGCAGGCATTTAAAAACCACATTCTGACCAAAAAGTCTTCCAAGACTATTCGTAAACTGCGTCCGAAGCAGGAAGTCCACGAGAATGATGTGGCTCTTGTTAAACGCATGATGCCCTACGCATAACTTTTACGGATCTGGAGACTAAACAATGGCACGAGTAAAACGTGGTGTGCAGGCCCGTCGTCGGCACAAGAAAATTCTCAAGCAGGCTAAAGGTTACTACGGTGCCCGCAGCCGTGTATTCCGCGTAGCGGTACAAGCCGTTACCAAGGCCGGTCAGTACGCCTATCGCGACCGTAAGGTTCGCAAGCGTCAGTTCCGTCGTCTGTGGATTGTGCGTATCAACGCGGCAGCGCGTCTGAATGGCCTATCCTACAGCCGCCTGATCGATGGTCTGAAGAAAGCGTCCATCGATATCGACCGTAAAGTACTGGCGGACATCGCTGTCCGTGATCAGGCAACCTTTAGCGCTTTGGCCGAAAAAGCCAAAGCGAGTCTCACCGCCTGATTTACTGTTTGGTCCTTGACTGAACAGCATACTGAACGGGGGAAGAGTTCGCGCTCTTCCCCCGTTTTTGTTTGAAAAAGAGACGCACCACGTATCGGGCTCCATGTACCACGGTCGCTCCGTGTTGTGTGAAGCGTGTTGCGTGTAGCGGGGGAATTTTAAATGGAAAATCTCAATGCTCTGGTTGACGCTGCCCTGGTAGAGGTCGAGCAGGCTGGCGACATTCGGGCCTTGGATGATGTGCGGGTAAAGTACCTGGGCAAAAAGGGTGAAATCAGTGCCCTGATGAAAGGCCTGGGTAAATTGAGCGCGGAAGAGCGCCCGCAGGCGGGGGCGGTTATCAATGAGGGCAAGCAAAAAGTCCAGGATGCGATTGCCGAACGCAAAAGCTCCATGGAAGAAGCTGCACTAAAGCAGCAGCTTGCCAGTGAGACCGTGGATGTCACCTTGCCAGGCCGTGGTGAGCTGCCGGGTGGGCTGCACCCGGTAAACCGTATGCGTCGCCGCATTGAAGATTTTTTCCTGCGTTTGGGTTTTGATATTTCGGAAGGCCCGGAAGTGGAAGATGATTTCCATAACTTTGAAGCGCTGAACATCCCCGGCCATCACCCGGCCCGGGCCATGCATGACACTTTTTACTTCGGTGACGGGCGTTTGCTGCGTACCCATACCTCACCGGTACAGGTCCGGGTGATGGAGCAGGGCAAGCCCCCGTTCCGGATTATCGCCCCGGGTCGGGTGTATCGCTGTGATTCAGATCTGACCCACACCCCCATGTTCCACCAAGTGGAAGGCTTGTTGGTGGACAAGGGGATTACCTTTGCGGACCTGCGTGGCACCGTGGCGGAATTTCTGCGTTACACCTTTGAAGTGGAAGACCTGCCGGTGCGTTTCCGTCCCAGTTACTTTCCGTTTACCGAGCCAAGCGCCGAAGTCGATGTGGGCTGTGTGAGCTGTGGTGGAGAAGGCTGCCGGGTGTGTTCGCACACAGGTTGGATCGAAATCATGGGCTGCGGCATGGTGCACCCCAAGGTGCTTGAGGCCGGCGGCGTTGATGCCGAAGAGTACAGTGGTTTTGCGTTTGGTATGGGCATCGAACGTATCGCCATGCTCCGTTATGGCGTGAACGATTTGCGGTTGTTTTTTGAGAACGACACCCGCTTTTTGTCCCAGTTTGGCTAACGCCTCCCGCGAACAAGTTTAAGGAATTTCGACAATGCGTTTTAACGAAGCCTGGTTGCGGGAGTGGGTTAACCCGGCCATTGATACCGATACCCTGGTACAACAACTGACCATGGCCGGTTTGGAAGTGGATGCCGTGGAGCCCGCTGCACCGGCCTTTACCGGTGTCGTGGTTGGGCAAGTTGAAAGCTGCGAACCGCACCCGGATGCAGACAAGCTGAGTGTTTGCCAAGTCACAAACGGTACCGACACGGTGCAGGTGGTTTGCGGTGCATCCAATGTGCGTGTCGGCCTGAAAATGCCTTTCGCCCAAGTGGGTGCAGTGCTGCCTGGCGACTTCAAGATCAAGAAAGCCAAGCTGCGTGGCCAGGAATCCAATGGCATGCTGTGCGGTGCTTCCGAGCTGGGCCTGGAAGACCTGATCGATGGTTTGATGGAGCTACCGGAAGATGCGCCGGTGGGCACGGATTTCCGTGACTATCTGAGCCTAGACGACACCGTCATCGAGGTAGATCTAACGCCTAACCGGGCGGACTGCCTGAGCCTGCGTGGTATCGCGCGAGAAGTAGGGGTGATGAACCAGACGGCGCTCACCGAAGCTTCCATTAGCAAAGTGGCCCCTGCCATCGACGACAGCCTGACCGTGACGTTGGCGGACAGCGCCGGCTGCCCCCGTTATCTTGGCCGCGTCATTAAAGGAGTGGACGTCAATGCCGCCACTCCGCTGTGGATGGTAGAGCGCCTGCGTCGAGCTGGCCTGCGCACCATCGACCCGATTGTGGACGTGACCAACTATGTGTTGGTAGAGCTGGGCCAGCCGCTACATGCATTCGACCTGGCAAAACTGAACGGTGGCATCACCGTCCGTAAGGCCAAGGCTGAGGAAACACTCACCACTCTGGACGACCAGGAGCTGACCCTGCGCGATGACACTCTAGTGATCGCCGATGATAGTACTGCTTTGGCGTTGGCCGGTGTGATGGGGGGAAAGCCTTCATCAGTAACCACGGACACGCAAGACATCTTCCTAGAGTGCGCCTTCTTCGCGCCGTTGGCCATTGCTGGCAAGGCTCGCTCTTACGGTTTGCACACGGATTCTTCTCACCGCTTCGAGCGGGGTGTCGATCCACAACTGCAAAACGATGCCATTGAATACGCCACTGCCCTGATCCAGAAAATTGCCGGCGGGCAGGCTGGTCCTGTCACTGAAGCGGTGGACCAAGCGCAGCTGCCCAAACAGGCTGAGCTCACCTTGCGTGCCGAACGCATCGAGGGCTTGCTGGGGGTGGGCCTTCCCGCTCAACAAGTGGAAGACATTCTTAGCCGCTTAGGCATGGACATCTCAGCCAAGGGTGAGGGTGAAGAGTGGCGCGTGCTGGCGCCCAGCTGGCGCTTTGATATGGCCATCGAACAGGACTTGATCGAAGAGCTGGCGCGGATTTACGGCTATGAAAAACTGCCTAGCCGCGTGCCCGCGGGCTCACCTTCCGGTGATACCGTTCCAGAGCATATTGTGGCACTGCGGCGTTTAGCCGACACCCTGATGGACCGGGGTTACCAGGAGGCCATTACCTACACCTTCGTAGAGCCAGGCCTGTTGAGTAAAGTGGAACCCCGAGTAGAACCGCTGCCATTGCTCAACCCGATCTCTATGGATCTGGGTGTTATGCGTACCACGCTGTTGGCCGGCCTGTTCAGTACCGCCCGCCACAATTTGAACCGCCAGGCGGATCGCCTGCGTCTGTTCGAGACTGGGCTGCGTTTTGTCCCCACCGATGCGGCAGACGTGGAAGGCGGGCTAGCCCAGACGCCCATGATTGCCGGTCTGCTTTACGGCAGTGCCCAGCCGCAGAACTGGGAAGGCAAACGCCCGGTAGACTTCTTCGACCTGAAAGGGGATGTGGAAGCCTTGCTGGCCCTGTCCGATGCGGATGCCTTCAGTTTTGAGCCCGCAGAGCATCCGGCGTTGCATCCGGGGCAGACCGCTGCGCTGAAACGTGACGGCGAAATCGTTGGCTATTTGGGGCGGATTCATCCACGGCTGGCTGCCGATCTGGATCTGCCGGGCCAGCTGTACGCGTTCGAGCTGGCCCAGGCGCCATTGCAGCAGGGCATCCTGCCGAGCTTCCAATCAGTGTCTGATCAGCCACGCATGCGCCGTGACCTGGCCTTCGTGGTGGAGGACAGTATCCCCGCAGGTGAGCTGATTGCGGCGGTGCGTTCTACCTGTGACGAGCGTCTCACCGGGGTCAATATTTTCGATATATATCAAGGTGATAGCATTGGTGAAAATCGTAAAAGCCTCGCTTTGGGCTTGACCTTCCAGGACCGTTCGCGCACTCTTAAGGATCAAGAGGTGAATGACTTGGTGGATGCCGTAGTATCCCAGTTAAAACAACAGTTTAACGCCGCCTTAAGGGACTGAATTAAGGAAGGGTAGGGAGCTTTAATGGGAGCGCTAACCAAAGCGGATATGGCCGAGCGTTTGTTCGAAGAGTTAGGCCTGAACAAGCGTGAAGCGAAGGAAATGGTGGAAATGTTCTTTGAAGAGATCCGCCATTCACTGGAAGATAATATCCCGGTGAAACTCTCTGGCTTTGGTAATTTCGACCTCAGGGACAAGAGCGAACGCCCAGGGCGCAACCCAAAAACTGGCGAAGAGATTCCTATTACTGCTCGCCGAGTTGTTACCTTTCGTCCAGGGCAAAAATTAAAACAACGGGTTGAAGCCTATGCTGGAACCAAGTCATAACGACGAATTGCCGGCGATTCCAGGGAAGCGATATTTCACCATTGGTGAAGTCAGTGACCTTTGTGACGTGAAGCCGCACGTGCTGCGCTATTGGGAGCAGGAGTTCCCCCAGCTCAACCCTGTGAAACGCCGTGGTAACCGCCGTTACTATCAACGACAGGACGTGCTGATGATCCGCCAGATCCGCAGTTTACTGTACGATCAAGGCTTCACCATCGGCGGCGCCCGTCAGCAGCTTTCCGGCGGCGCCAACGCGGAGCAGGCGACCAAATATCATCAGCTCATCAAACAGATGATCGTGGAAATGGACGAGGTTCTAGACGTACTTAAAGCCTCCTGATCCAAGACAGATCTCTTGCAGGTGTTTCCCTGCAAGGCAAGAAGCCTCGGTAGCCACGCTTCCGGGGTTTTTTATGCCTGCGTCCCCCGCAATCCTCTCACCTCGTGGGTGGGGTCGTTCGACAGCGAATGGGCCGCCGGCTATGGTTTTCGGGGGAACTACCCTTTTCACAGGGCCGGTCTAATAAGCGGGGTTGGGCCGCGGATACGGCGCTGCTGTCTCTGCCCCGCATGAGTTCGTGTTGTTGCTTGCAGCATGACGCTTGTGCCTTCACCGCTTAAACCCTGATCAACCAGTACGTTACCGGTTCCATCCCCCAATCAAATCCGCTATTATGCTCGCCGCTTTGGTAGCACTGCCTGCCAAGCACATCTCGGGGCGTAGCGCAGCCTGGTAGCGCACTTGCATGGGGTGCAAGGGGTCGGAGGTTCGAATCCTCCCGTCCCGACCAAATTAAGGTCGGAAAAACAATGAGATAGGCCAGTCAGAGATGACTGGCCTTTTTCATTTCTGGGCGCCTGTCATCTTTTCTACGATCTGGTTGCCGTTTGGTTGCCGTTTCTCGATCGCTACCGTTATTTGGTTGCCGTTTCATGGTTACCATGGGTGGCTTTTATGCCCTTGTGAAGCGTGTGTGCCGCGATGGTCGTCAATTTTAGAATAGACTACCTTTGGACCCTCTCCAGGGAGGTGATGTTGTTGGCTGACTCACGTCTTCTCCCATAGGCGTTCGGGTATCTCCGTCACCTTGTGGCTCGGGCGGTGGTGGGGTTGTTGAAAGTTCGGCTAGTTGCTTATTTAGGGCCTGGATTTCTTGGTCTTTTGCGGCAATGGAGTCGCGTAGTGTTTGCGCTTCCTTGGCTGTGACAAGAGGGATAAAAGGGCAATTTGATTGCTGTTGATCAAGTATCTGTCGCTTGGCTTCTTCTTTGGCCTCCTTGATTGTGGCTTTCTTTTTTTCCTCATCCTTTAGAGCCAATCGAATCAGCTCTGCGACAACCGCGCTTACACTTGTTCTCCCATTGCCCCCTTTCTTGGCCAGCGTTTCGAGTACCTTGATCTCGCGCTTAGAGAGTTCCAAATGAACCTGCTTTAGATTTTTCCCCTCCCTGGATTGATGGACTCGCCACGCTTGTTTGGCCCTCTGAAGGTATGAGCTGTCTCTCGATTTGAGAGACTTTTCTAGATAGTCGACGAGGCGCTCATGGCTACTCGGTGGAAGCAGCATGACTCCCTTGCATGGATTTCTTGTGATGTAGCCATTAAGCCAATCTATCATTTTGGGGTCATTGTCTAGCCACTGGCCTGGTGTCTTTACGGCCTTGTTCATTCGCCTCTCCCCTGGCTCTTTCGAGACACTGCTGACACGCTACATTTAACGTTAAATGTAACGTTAAATGTAACGTTAAATGTAGCATAAAGAAATTGGAAGATAAAATTAGGGGGGGTATTATTGCTATTTATTGGAGGTTGTGTGGGTGAGAGTATGGGGGTGTGGCTAATTCCTCTTCAAGTTCCCAGCGGATGTCGTAAGCAATATGGTCTTGATCGACTGAGTGCGGCGAGTCGTTATTTCTTGTGCCGGTTTATTAAAGACTACGAAGAGTCTAAAGAGTCTAAAGAGTCCATGAGGCAAATGGCAGCCTATGCTCGGGATTTTTATCAGTCCGAAAGATCTGTTAGACGGGCTGTTGATGAGCTTGTTCGTTCGGGGATTTTGCTGGAGAAGAGGTCGGCAAATGGACCGGGGCGTCCTTCGCTGCGGTTGAGTGTGTCGTGTGGCTTCTGGGATGTATTAGTGGCCCAATTAGCTGACCACGCTTTCCTCCATAAAGAAAAAATTGAACATGTGTTCATGGGCGAGTTTCCTTCTAACCGCGGAACGCGGAAGACGCGCCTGACTCCGGAAAATCGCACCCTCCTGGCTGTTCTGCTTTTAAATGCAGATAAAAGTGGCGCTGCTCAAATTGGGATGGGGAAGCTTGGGAGGATGACAGGGCTCAGTGACGATCAGTTGAAGTCTCAGTTCACGAAGCTGGCTGCTGAGGGGTATCTGAGGGGCAGAGTTTCTGGCTTCTCTGGGAAGTGCTTGTTTGGCCGAGTGGCGGGATATGTGTTTCTTAACTTGAGACACATGGACTTGGGCGGCTTTGGTGATCAAATAACGATCATTCAGTGTTCACCGGGGCTTGGTCAGGCCACAGAGCTTTATAGGGAGGCAAAGGCTGTCCATTTCGACCTAAAAAGGTATCGGGATAGCAGTTCGGGCTTGGGTGGGTATCCTCCATGTCATTATCCGGGCATCCAGAATGCGATCAGGTTTGAAACCCAATGGACTGACGACTGCTTTTGGCATGAAACAGACTTTAGTTATCAGGGCGACTGTGAGGCATCTGAGGTCCTGCCTAAGCTGCAGCTGGATAGGCACTTTCAGGAAAAGCAGCTTTCCCTAGCCGCTTCATACTTGCAGATGCGAATCAATCACTACGCATCGATGCTGTTAACGAATGGGGAGCGTGAAAGTACTATTTCATTGACTCACCTTAAGGAACTTGAGGATTCAGTACGCGGTGAGCTTAAGCCGACAGAGAAAAGTGATGTTGAGGTGGCGCTGCGAGCATTTCTGACCGCTGTGTGGCAGCAGGTTAAATATGCTACAGGCATGATTGCGCAGGTTAAGAGGCAAGACCAATGCCTAATTGATGAGCTAGAGAGGAAGGAGCCTGAATATCTCATTCTCCCAACGGAAGCGGTATTGAGGCGTCAGCATGCACTCACCTTGCAGATTTCCACAAAAGAAGGAATAGGCTCTGGAGGGGGTGGTTGCTGGGTCATTAATATGCCTGGGCACGATTCAAAACCAGATGAAGGGAATGATCCTTGGGGGGGCTCGAAGCTAAGCTTGCAAGGAGGGTCTGGGCGTAAAGCTATCAAGTATCTCAGTGAGCGGAGCCTGAGTGAGGAGGAGCGGATAAGCTATGGGCTGAGATTGCGGGGGCACAAATATCCGACTGAAAAAGCATAGTACATTTCCAGAGTGAAATCTGGTGTTTGTTCCCTGAATTTCTTTGAAAACAGTAGCTTGAAGCTTTGCAAATGGCATATTTGGTTGTCGGTTATAGGTTTATAGGTTTTATACCCCCGCCACCCCAAGGGCCATAAATACCCAGTAATAAATTACATACATCCCTTCCCTGTGAGCAATAACCACAGGATGGAGAGATGAACAAACGACACACACTGAATAGCAACCTTACCCTAATCAACGACACAGAGTGGAATGGACTGGGGCTAGTGCCCAGGCACTCCCCCTACATTGAGCAGTATCTCGAGAGGACTCTGGAAACCATGAAAAGAGCGGTGGAGAGGTACCGGCGAACCACGGCTATCCGTTTCGATTTACACATACCCAAACAGGCAGCTGCCCCCGATTCAGAAGTAATATCCCGCTTCTTTTCCTCCCTTCAAGCAAAAATAAATGCACATCAACTTCGTAAAGCCAGATGCGGACAGCGGGTTCATACCTGCCAGCTTCGTTACGTTTGGGTCCGAGAAAGACACCTCTCAGACCATCGACATTACCATTGTTGCATCTTGCTAAACGGGGATGTCTACCGTCACCTAGGATCTTTCGTATCTGTGAATGAGGGGGGTGCGTCAAATATGGCTAAACGGGTGCGTAGCGCTTGGGCGAGCGCCTTAGGTTGCTCCTGGGAAGATAGTGCAGGGTTGGTCCATTACGTAGAGAACGGCGTATACCGGGTTGATGCCAACTCTCCGTCTCTGTGGAGAGATTATTCGGCGCTGTTTTATCGGTTAAGTTATTTCGCGAAATCGAAGACCAAGCCATTTGGCGATGACAAGAACAACTTTGGCTGCAGTCGCCGCTGACAAGGTTTCGTTAATTTTTTACAGCCATGGCTCATCTCATGAGCAGAAGGAGAAAACTCATGAGAATCATTCGTTTGAAAGAAGTCATGGAAACTACAGGTCTGGGCCGATCATCCATCTATAAGTACGCCCAAGAGGGCTCATTCCCGAAACCCGTGAGCCTGGGAGGGCGCTCATCGGGCTGGGTGCTGGATGAAGTGGAGGAGTGGGTGATCGAGCAGATTGCCAAGCGGGATCAGCGTTTAGAAGAGGAGGGCATGCGGGCTGGCGGTTAGCCGGCCCCCCCACAGCCAACCTTTAACCTCATCCTCGTTGGCCAGTACCACCTGCTGGGCCTCGGGCCCTCGGTGCCGCGATCCATCCAGTCTAAGCAGTTGCACAATGTAATTGGCCATGGCAGCCCGACACTCAATAGTCAGCGCTCCATCGATCATGTCGTAATCCCGCGCAACCACGTCCTGTTGAGCCACAGAGAGGCGAGGATCCGGGGTGACATGCAGAATGAGCCGTTCTTGCCACGCATGATCATCCTGCTCAGTGTGGTGTTCGCTTTGTTCGGTGAATTCGGTGAATTCGGGTTCATCCTGAATCCGGCTTAATACGAAATCCCGGTAGCCGCTACTCTTCTCGCACCAGGCCCGGGCATGCCAGCGCATGCCATTGTGCACCACGGTGTGAGGTTGAATGATGCGGGATTCCGGCTCCGGGTTGCTCAAGGAGGCGTACTGGATTTCCACGCGTAGTTTATCGCGGCAGGCCTGGAGAATCGGGCGCAACACACTGGGGCGTAGGTCACGAGAAGGAGGAAGCAGCACTTCGGTATTGAGCTCGCGCACATCCAGGGCCTCAAAGGCACAACTGAGATCCTCCCGAGAATGCATCATCTGCAGGTATTCATCCGCTACGCCCCGTGTGAATACGGGCTTGAAGGTGCTGGCGGGTTTGTACCCCTTCAAGGAGCGGTCGTATTCCAGGTTGCCAGGCGCATATTCAGCAAGATAGTGGTTAATGTCCTTGCTGGCCTGCTGCCTGCCAATGCCGAATGCCCGCTGAAGATGGTTGGTCGTCAGTCTCCCTTCCCAGAGGGCGATCACCTCGATCAGTCTGTAGCGCAATAACAGATCCCAGCGCAGCGGCCAGTCCGCTGCGTTTTTACCTGCTGTCCGTGCCATGGATATGCTCCAAAAAGCGATATATGCCAAAAGGCGACGTGTACAGGTCGCCAGTATTGTCATGTAGATAATAAGGTGTAATCTGGGGAATACAAGTTGTGGTTGTGTTTTGCATCTGCAAACCAGTAGGGATGGGCCTTTACAGCAAGGATGCTGTTTTTTATTTCAACACGGGGACGATGGGGGAGTGACAGGATGAAGACAATGCCGAGCGTTTTTTTGCCCGTCGTGGCGCTACTAATGCTGACTGGCTGCGCAACACGGTTGACGGATTTTACCGTGATCTCTTCGAAGAATGTTTAGCTGTCACGGATGGGGGATTATGAGCGCGTAGGTACGAGGGCTAAGGGGGAAGACAGCATCCACATCATCAGCTTGATCCCCACTGGCCTGTATCCCGACGCAAAGAATGCCATGGACAATGCCATTGAGAGCCAGCCCGGCGGTGTGGCGTTGGTGGATGGCGTCATCACCCGCAAGTGGTTCTATATTCCCTTCATCTATGGTCGGGATTGGTACGAGGTTGAGGGCAACGTGCTGGTAGACCCGCAGCGGCAATAGCGATGAGCTAGGAAGAGGGCGTAGAGCTCAAGGACGGAGAAAGGAAAAGGAATGAAGGGATGCGCAGTAATCCTGCTGATAATGATACCCCTCTGGCTTACAGGATGTGCTGGGCCCCGGATCGATGGCACCACAGAGGCGAGTCTCGTGAAAACCATCGATCAAGTAAGAAGCGTTTTGCCAGAGGATCAGCTCGGAGACTTTGATCTTGCTCTCATGCTGGTGGCCTTTAGCCAGATTGATGGGCGATATGTGGAAGCTACTCGTCCAGAGGATATCGCTGAGGCGGCAGAGCAGGTGCGCGCAGGACTCGATGGCTTGAGCACCAGCCAGATATGGCGGCAGGCCGCCGCGATAAAAGCGCGAGAACAAAAGCGGGTCCGCAGCGAGTGGCATCATTAAGTGCATTGAATATCGTGGGCATTATTCGCGGGCAAGCCGAACTGGCGGTGGTGCACTTCGTAGGTAGACCCTAGCAAGCTAGATCGCGATAACTACCAAGAGTCAGCACGGCGGCATGTGCCCCAGTTCCACCAATGGAGACCATCTTGTACGACATCATCGGTGATATTCATGGCTTTGCCGAGCCGCTGAAGCAACTTCTTGACCGTTTGGGTTATCAGGAGATCGACGGTGTGTGGCAGCACCCGATTCGTAAAGCCCTGTTCCTGGGCGACTACATAGACAGAGGCCCCCAGCAGGTAGAGGTGGTTCGCATCGTGCGAGCCATGGTCGAGGCAGATAAGGCCCTGGCGATCATGGGCAACCATGAATTCAACGCCGTAGCCTGGGCGTCTCCAAACCCGGGCAGCCCAGACGCTTACCTGCGCCCGCACAACGCCAAAAACCGCCATCAGCATCACGGATTTCTGGAGCAGGTTAGTGAAAACTCGCCCCTACACCATGAGATAATCGGCTGGTTCAAAACGTTGCCCGTATTTCTGGATCTGCCGGAATTCCGTGCCGTTCATGCTTGCTGGCATAATGAATATCTGGCCGACCTAGCGCCTTGGCTCGATAGCAATAACTGCCTCAAGGAGGAGGGATGGTATCCCGCATCCCAAAAAGGCGAGCCAGTCTATGCAGCGATAGAAACCCTCCTCAAGGGCCTGGAAATTCCCCTGCCCCAGGGCGCAGGGTTCAGTGACAAGGACGGCCATGCCCGCACGGATATCCGTGCCCGTTGGTGGCTTGAGCATGCCCCCACCTACCGCGACCTGGCTATGGTGCCGGTGGATGTCATCGACCGCATTCCACATGAGCTCGTACCCGAAGGCATTCTTCCAGGCTACGATAACGAAAAGCCTGCCTTCGTCGGCCACTACTGGCTAACGGGTGATCCTGCGCCCCTGGCCGATCACATTGCCTGCCTGGACTACAGTGTGGTGAGTGCCCGCCAGGGAAAACTGGTGGCCTATCGTTGGGATGGTCGTCCCCTGACAAAAGACAACTACATTTGGGTAACCCGCTAATGTAGAAAAAATACCAATGCAACAGGGAGGGAACTATGCAATACGATCCTGAAAACCAACGCTTGGAGACCGATGCTGGTGAATTGATAAAACAGATCTCCTGTCCCTTATCGAAAAAATGGAAACAGCTCATGCCCATGACGGAAAAGTGGGATGAACCGCTCAGACTGGAGAAGAGCTCGGCGCCCCAAAGTGAAGATGATTTGCGTTACTTTCTAAAGGCTCAGTCGGGTGATATGGAGGGTATAGAGGATGACCCAGGTTGGCAGGACTGGAAAAAAAGACAGCGTGGCACCCCGAAAGACTACTTGAAGAAATACTGTGGCTCCTGCCAGAAATGCGTCCTAAATGCCAACCACTTCAGTGAAAACCAGATACGGGCCTTGGTTCAGGTTAACCCGAACATCTGCCTGCACATCAGCAGTGGCCATCCGGAACTGACCATCAAGCAAAATGACAGTAAGCAGGATGACTGGGAATGTGGATATGAGGGATTGACGCAAAACGGGCTTCCCATCATCCAGACAGCCCGATCCTTGGCAGCCATTGAGCATGGCGTAATCAGGGGCTATCGGCCGCTTTTCGTGCAGGCGGATTATGCCAGCAAGGTCGGTTGTAAATTCTGGGTGTCACTGCCGCCCAAGTCGGGTGAGCTGATCTATGGTAGTGACTTTCGCGGTATGGTTATGCCACCAAATGTCGAAGACAAAAAAAATTGGCCTTCCATATATGTTAAGCATGATAGTGACCGCAATTCCTCGCCGCTAGCTGCCTACATGATCCCGGAAGATCTGAATCCTGGCGATAGAGTCTTTGTGGCGGACATCATTGAAGAGATTGTCTTTCAAACATGGAATCAGGGTGATTCCTGGCGACAGAAGCGTGGTGAAGCTGTCTGGACGGGAGAGGTGCTGAAGATAGAGCGACGAGATTCGATTATGATGGTGGGCTAGGTTTTTCGAAAAAATATTGGATAGCAACCGGCTTCGATACATAGTCACAAAAAATAAAAGGAAATGATAATGAATAAAGAGTTGACGGTCGTTGATATCGATTGGGAAGGGCCATTTGATGTCGTATATGACAGAAGTAATGATCGCTATAAGTTTGATGATAGCGTCCCGGTAGAGCTTCTGAGTGCTTGTGGAATATATCAGATATATGGTCGCCACCCAGTCTATGGAAAAGATGTTTTGCTCTACATTGGCGAGACCAAGGCGAATGATAAGTCGCGGAGTTTTAGTAAAAGATTGGCGGAACATCTGCATGAAAAAGGAAGGTTCTTCAGTCATACCAACCTTTCCGTTCACTTTGGGCCCCTTGACCTCCCGGATGCAGTGATACAGCAAGTAGAGTCAATTTTGATTTTTAGTCATGCACCTGCGTTAAATCGACGTCATATTGATGGACCGATTGCAGGTGCTGAATCATTGTTGGTTAGAAACTGGAGTTTTGTTGGATCGCTTGAAAGCGCGTGCATCGGATTTTGGGGCGAGTAATTTTATTAAAATGAACGAAGTGAATTGGCAGGCAAGATTAGACGTTAACAAGGCTACCATTCCTGCCAAATCGCCATAATGTTCACTTCGATGTTGTCATTCATTCGTTTGTCACTGATGACTCCGATAATGACATCCGTGTCATCATCCAATAACGGAATAGCAGAGACGACATCTTCGACACTAGAAAAGTCTTCCAGATCAAAATCGTAGCCCCTCATTATTGCCAGCATGCTTGAAATACGAAGCCTGGTTGGTGGCGTCATTTCTACCAAAGACTTAAACGATTTGTACGCAGCCTGGCTGGCTGAATGGCTGGAGTGCCCAAACACAGAGGCTCCCTGTCCCGAGTGACTTAGAATGGTTGTGATATCAGCATAATCTATGCCTACCATCGCCGGTTCCAGTATCAGTCGGCACAGATTGCTGATGGCTTGGTTTATCTGCACCGAGGGACTCATCCGATATTCAGGGTCTGGCATGAGGATTTCATCGTCAGGATTGATCTTGATAAAAGGGGAGGGGCTGGCGATGTGAGCGAGGGAAGACTCAAGAGCGGAATCCCCGCTGCCACCTGTATAAACGATTTTTGTAGAGGCTTCATCATCATGAAACACCAGGTTCTGTACTGGAGGGCTTGTTAAATGTGAATTGCTGGTTATTGGAAGATGAAAATCAATAGGCGGTAGCTTGAACATGATTATATCCCTGTCCTGGATTTTCGGCCCGGAAAAGCCCGCCACAGTATGGCGGGCTGAGTAAGTCTTAACCTCGCGTATTGCTCTCAATACGCACCAGTAGCAGAATCACCGTAGCGAATACAAAGATAGCGAAAGCGCTGCCGGCAATGATCAAGGTGGCAATGGAGCCTGCCTTGGCCTGAGCTTGCTCCAGCTTTTCTTGCTCAATGCGCGCCAGTTCGCTTTGGTAGCGAGTAATGTACTCCCAGGTAAACCATTCCAGGTATTTATCCCAGTTAATGTGGGTGGTGTCGGCGTTCTCCAGCCCGGGGATGTTAGTAACGAGCAACGAAGAGTCTTCATCCTCAGCGGGATTGACCAGGTCAACCTCAAAGCTATCGACCAGACTATCCAGAAAGCGCAGATAATCTTGATGGGACAGGTTGCCCGCCTGGGAACGCAGCCAGTTATCTAGACCTTCCTTGTTCGCGCTTCTCTGGCTGGTCAGGCGTGCATATTTATTGATCAGCACGGCCAGGTTATTGATGCGTTCCTGAATGGCGCGGCTCTCCTCCTCCCGGTTCTTTATGTCGATCTCACCGAGACCCACTGATTCGTCACTTTTAGCCACGGGACTAACGTGTTCTCGATAGCCCTCCATGCCGATCTCTGGCTGCTGTATATCTTCGTCTACACCCGTCAGCCACGCGCTACCGCTGGCAATAGTGGCGAAAACAGCCACGGCCAGTGCCAGTGCTGCGAGGATGTAGCTGGCAACCCCCACAATCCGAAAAAACTTGTTCCCCATGGTGAAAACTCCTGCTTATTGATTTGATGTCCGGGTTCCTGTCCGGTGTTTCAATTATCTTGATAGGGGCGTCAGTTTCTGTCGTAATAATCTGAAAAATTAGAATGACAACAGCATGGAGTTGGATATGGCAGGAAGCGCCAGCATTAGTAATAAGACCTACCGTGTGATTGCCTTGCTGCAGGCCTTGCCAAGGTCGCCGCATAAGATCACCAGCAATGAGATCCACCAGCGGTTAACCAGTGAAGGGCACGACATTACACGCCGCTCCATTGAGCGCTATCTCAAGGAGTTGTCTGAATCCCAGGCTTTTGGAGCGCTGGTCCAGTGTGATGATAAGGCTATGCCTTATGGCTGGTCTGTAGCTCAAAAACAGAATCTGTCCATTCCGGGCATGGACGCACAGATGGCAGCGACCTGGGATTTGGTGGCGCGCTACCTGACGCCACTTATGGCCAAGGACGTGCTGGACAAGCTGGAGCCAGTATTCAACGAGGCAAGGAAATGGTTTGAGCGCCATCGCCCCATGGGAAAGCGCTACTGGTCCGACAAGGTGGCGTATGTCCCCCGAGGTTTTCATCTGGAGCCGGCGCGAGTGTCAGCAGGCATTGCGGATCAGGTCTATGACGCCCTGTACCGTAATCGGCAGATGAATATCTGGTACAAGGATAAGGATGAGCCTCATTTGGTGCATCCCTATGCCCTGGTGGACCGAGGCGCTGTGCGCTACCTGGTGGTACGCTTCTGGAGCTACATGGATTACCGTCACCTTGCGCTGCACCGGTTACGCAAAGTACATGTTCTCGATGATGAGGTTGAAGGCGCCTCGACATTCGATCTGGATGCCTACCTACAGGAAGGGAACATGAATCTTCCCTATGGGGATAGCATCAATCTGGTGATGCGACTCTATGGTCGGGCTGCCGATCACCTCTACGAAACCCCGGTCAATGAAACCCAGATCTTGAAGGAAATCGAGCCTGGCGTAACGGAGCTACGTGTGCAGGTACAGAATACCGAAGAGCTGAAATGGTGGATTTTGGGGTTAGGGGCCAATGTTGAAGTGGTCAAACCGGTTAAATTGCGTAATCAGATAAAATTAGAGCTGGGAAGAGGGTTTGAGAGGTATGCCTGATATGAAATATAGAGCCGACATTGAGGGTGCCGTCAAAAAGGCTTTCGAGCGGCTTTTCAAAAATAAGAGAAAGATGGACTTTGTGATCTCACAGGGAGGGTTTGAGAAGTATTTTCAGTTTGAAGTTGCGGCCGAATTGGATGCTCTTGGGTTTATGGTTCATGTCGAGGGAAAGCATAGATCTGATATTTTGATCTATGAATCACAAATTCCTGTTGCTGTGATAGAGATGGGGGCAGGATTTGTGTCGCAAAAAGATCAGGAAAATAAACCGGATTCAGATTATAAGTCTTTCTTGAAGACATCCAAAAAAGATCTCGCATTTAGCGGTGTTGAGTTCTACTCACTGATGATTCTGGGTATGAACAATCGAGTAGGGAAAATACCAAGCACTTGGAAGCAAGTTTCTCTTATTTCAAAGGCGCCAATCGATTATCAAAAGAAATGGAAAAGTAGCGGTTTTGAGGTCGTTTCCAGAAACTATCTTGCTGCAAAGCTAGGCCTTTCTGTCTCTCTATTATGGGGTCCTGCGACATAAATTGTCGTCCTTACGGCTACCCTCCTACCAAGGAGGATAGCCATGCTACTGATAATTGGTTCGAACGCTCGGGAAGCCACAGAAAAAGCCGCTTTCCTTTTCCGCAGGGCCTTCAAGGTCGAAGATCCGGTGTATCTGGGAGAGGGCGCAATGGAGTTTGCCCAGCTAAACCTGGACCCACTTGACGGAAATGTACAGCGAGAGCCAGGGTTGCCCCGGTCTGGCCCTTTTCTGCCCCGCATAATCGAGAATATCAGGCAGTCCTGTTTGCCCTGGCGATACCACCCCAACCGAACCCGTGTGATCTGCGATGCCTCCAAAGAGTCGCGGCTGGTGCTGGAGGCCCTGATGAGCTTTCCTTGGCTCTTGCCTCCTGATTCTTTCATTTGTGTACTCAGGCCGCCTCCTGTGGCAGCAAAAAAAGCGACCAAGCAGCATGAAGAACTGCTTGGCTTTATCAAGGATTCACTTCTGCGGAGGGTGTGGCAGTCACCTGATTACCATGGTCTGGAGGATCAGCACAAACCTACAGTTGAGGCATTCTGGCTATCGCATGTGATTCTCAATGATGTCACTGTTCAGCCGGATAACGAGGTAATTCAAACAGAGCCGCCATTGGTGGTATTTGCCTGCAATGAACGCGTCCGAAAGCGCCTTGGCAAGAACATGCCATCCGTGAGTTATGACTCAATTACCTATAATCCCGCCAGGGGTATGGATCTTTGTGGTCAGGTCTGGTCATGCAAAAAAGGACGGCATGTTCTGCTTGTTTGGGACCTGGATGAGTATCACAGCCTGGATGTTGGCAACCAGTTACGCGCCATTAGTGAATATTCGCGCTCGACAGTCTGGAGCATCATTGGCCTGGCAAGCCCTGGCATGGGGGCGGAGAAGCAGGCTACGTCTTTAATGGGGCTCGCTAAATACCCTTTCGAAATGATGGCGTCACCAGAGCTGATTACTGGCGAGGAGAGCGGATACTACCAGCAAACCCTCGATGTGAAATACTCCAGAATGCGCAAGGCAGTGTGGCGATGGCTCAAGGAGTGGGAGGTTCATCACCGGATTTTTCCAGTGTCATCAGAGTGATGAGAGTATCAAGATGCTCGACCAAGAGGGCGTCACGACATTGCCTGAAATAACGCTCTTGCCCTCTGGTCACCAGTGCTGGCGCGGGGTAGGCGATGAATGTCGGGGGCTTCCGGCGTTTTGTCAGTGTGCTCAGTACCTCCATGCTTTTGCCAAACTCCACTTCCCGTTCAAACCGGAAGGGTAGAAGCAGTGTGGTATTTATGGTTGCCCCCATTACATCCAGCACATTATGACAGTGCTCACCAAGATGAACCGCCTCAACAGCAGCAATATCGATAATCAGACAGACCGTACTCACCGATCCCGAACCTTTAATGCCTGTCGCGCTTTCAAGTCTGGCAGAAAGATCTCGGGGGTTGGTGACCGTGATTGTGGTTAATCCAGGAATTGCTGGCGAAAGATCAGCATGAGTGACCATGTATGACGCAGTTCCGCTAAGGTCAGTCATGCTCAGTGGGCTTAGCAGATCATTGCCAAGAAAAATGAAGACCGGGCATGAAGAGAGTGCATCGGGCGGCGTATCCCTGACGGCTATTTGCATTCCTGTATCCTTAAGGCTTTCTGTGCAGTTATTGAATCATGATGATTGCAATGCATGATTTCTATTGTTGATCATCTCTGCGAAAGCAAGAGTAAGAGCGGTAAATGGGTGCCCGGATAGGGACAGGAGTTCATCAATACTGCCTCTGATGGATGAAAGAGAGTTATCCAATAGCCGATTCTGAAACGGGAATATCGAAGGCCATTGATAGAGCAGATTCCGGAGGAAAGACAGCATGTTTGCCGCCAGTTTTTTTTCAATATCTAGCTGAGCATCGTCAACAACCACCCATGGATTTCGCATCTCAATGGCAAGGAGATAAAGCGGACTGCTTTGCTTGTGTTCTGGCATAGCTTCCTCTTCATGCCTGATAGCGGCAATCTCATCCAACGGCCTGAAGTCATGAGTGGTTGACCAGCGTGAAACGTCAATAAACCGTTCGCTATGGATGAGTACCGTCTCTCTCAGGGCATCCATATCCATGCAGAACTCAAAGGGCGGATAGTCTGTCTGCCACGGTGGGGTATGGCCGGAATAACGCTGTTCCAGTGCGCAAGCGGCCATGATGGCGTTGTTACAGATACTGTCTGTCAGGCTCGTGCCCTGTTGAAGGGCCTGTATCGCTTTTTCGGTGTCCATGACTGTCCCGGTCCATATGCTTTCTTCCATTATTGTTTAGGGTGCGACAAAAAATGACGTGACTGGCGGTTATTATAGAGATAGTGAAATTCGCAAAGTCAGGAGGAAGAGGATGGATTTCAAACGGGATAACGGTTCCGCAACGCAGACTGGGGCCATGGAAAACACCTCGCTGATTCGCCACTGGGTTGCCCGGATCCTCTTGTATTCCTCAGCATGGCGTGCTGGCCGGTGTCGGCATGAAAAGCGATTTGAGAACGATGAGATTCTTGAACTGCTCGGCTTTCTTCCATCCCGGGAGGCCCGCTTGCGTCGACCGCCTCAGGCCCTGGAAGGGATAATCGGTGAGCATCATCTTGGAAAGCTGCTGGCGGATGACGACCTCTATCAGAACGTGGTCAAGCTGGGGCAGCGCCTTTCGTTGACGGAAGCGGAGCGCCGGCTTCTGGTTTTTGTCTGCTACAAGGATTCCAGTGAACTGCTCAACAATGCCTGTTGCCTGGTGAAGGGTGGCTCCATGAGGCAGCTTGCCGGTCTGCTGGCGCGTATCGTTGATATCCCGGAGCAGGATGTCCAGGCCGCTCTGAAACCGGGTGGCGTACTAAGGACCACTCAGCTACTTAGAGTCAATATGACGTCAGGATTTAGCGGCAAGGACCTGTCGGGAATGATCGATGTGGAGGACGAACTTCACGAAAGTCTGCACGTTCCGGATGCGTCCGACGCGCACCTGATTAGTTTGTTTTATCGGGAAGCGGACAAGGCCAATCTTGGTCTGCAGGACTATGCTGAGCTGAAGGACGAAGTCGCGATGCTCTCCCGCCTTCTGACCCGCTCCGTACAGGAGGGAGTGAAGGGCATCAATGTGCTTTTCTATGGCCCACCGGGAACCGGGAAAAGCGAGCTGGCGAAAGTGATTGGTGAATCGCTGCAGATGAGTATGGCGTTTGTGCCGGAAGAAGATCGTGAGGGTGACGCACTCTCCGTGAAAGGACGCATGGGACGCTATAACGGCTGCCAGAGAGCCATCGCACACGATCCCCGCACCTTGGTAGTGTTTGATGAAGCGGAGGATTGTCTCTGCGACAGTCAGTTCAGTATCTTTATGCCATCCCGGCGGCAAACAGAAAAATCCAGCATGACCCGTGTGCTGGAAAACAACCCTCGTCCGACCATTTGGATTTCCAACCGGGTGGATATGGACCCGGCTTTCCTGCGCCGCTTCACCCATGTGGTGCACATGGATAACCCGGGGCCGTCCCAACGCGAACGGCTAGTCCGCGCGGCAATGGCCGGTGAGCAGGTCTCTGAAGGTTTCCTGGAACAAGCGATCAAACTGGAATCGCTGTCCCCCGCAGTACTGCATAGCAGCCTGCACTTCTCCCGTCTGGCCGCCGACGACAAGCGGGATACAGAAAGCCTCGTCACACATAACCTCAATGCCCGCTTCCAGGCCATGGGTGTGTCTGAGCGTTTAAAAGTGGAAAAGCACAAGGGGCTGCCCTGGCGAGGGGAGTGCCTGCGAGCATCAGAAAATGTGGCGGCCCTGATTGATCAGATCAACCCGGAGGTGTCGGTGCGGTTTTGTCTGCATGGTGCGCCGGGTACCGGCAAGACAGCCTGGGGTCGGGAGCTGGCCGAGCGTATTCACCGCCCGCTGATGGTTCGCCAGGCATCAGATCTGCTGGGCATGTATGTGGGGCAAACGGAAAAGCGGATTGCTAGGGCCTTCGAGCAGGCCGAGCGGGAAGGCGCGGTACTGCTAATCGACGAGGCTGACAGCTTCATCGGTAGCCGCCATAACGCGGAGCGCAGCTGGGAAGTCTCTCACGTCAACCAGTTCCTGGCGTCCCTGGAGCAGTTCAATGGCATCTTCGTCGCCACTACCAACCTGCTGGAGCGGGTGGATGAGGCCGCCATGCGCCGCTTCGACTTTGTCGTGCGCTTTGACTGCCTGGATGAGGGCGGGGCGCTATTATTGTTCAAGGATCTGGCAGACGCCTACGGCATCAAACTGCCAAGTCAAAACGCTCAGCGAGAAATGCTGCAAGGTATGGATATGCTCACCCCGGGGGACTTTGCTGCTATTTATCGTCGCATCCGGGTACTCAGGGAGCCGCCAGATGTGGGTGGCTTGGTCGATATGCTGCGCGACTGCCTGCGCTACAAAAAACAGCCTTCACAGCCCATTGGATTCATGGCGTCACTGCATTAAGTGCAGTGACGTTGTCACTTTACATTTTCCTGATTCCACTGTGATGGAGAGTCAATGTTAGATATCGGCTACACCCAGCATAGCGGCGGCGCCTCCCGTCAGCAGCAAGACGCCATCTGGACCGGGCAGTCCATCCTGCAAACCCGTAATGCCCATGTTCGCAGTCACACTGGCGAAGCGCCCGTGTTACTGGCCGTGGCCGACGGCGTGGCGGCCAGTACCCGGCCCGCCCGGGCCAGCCGGTTTGTCGTTGAGGCTTTGTCACGCTTTGGAAGCCACGAACGCCTTACCGGTAAGCAGGTTCGCAAAATACAGGATCAGTTGGCAGACAAATATGCTGGCGGTGACACCCATGGCTCGTCAACAACCCTGGTGGCTGCCAGAGTCACGGAGAACCGCTGCGAGATCGTCAACGTGGGCGATAGCCGCGCTTATCTCTTCAGCCCTGAGGGTGAATGCCGCCAGCTAAGCGAGGATCACACCATCCTCAATGCGCTGATTGCCAGCGGAGAAGTCATTCCCGAAGAAGGCGTCGAATACGCCCAGATGTATCAAGGGCTGGCACATTGCCTGACGGCCGATGCCGAAGAGTACGGCTTTGCGCTGCATTTTCAGGCGTCAGAATTGGAGGAAGGCGCCGGCCTGCTGCTCTGCAGCGATGGGCTGCATGATGCCATCGGCGATGGGACGATCCGCGAACTGTATCAAGCCGACCTGCCAGCAGCGGATCAGGTAGACCGATGGCGGCAAGCAGTGATTGAGGCGGGGGTGCCGGACAACCTGTCGATCCTGTTTGTTCGGCAATGCCCCTGAATCATCTTACATAAACCCGTTTGGATCGAAGAGGTCAGGGTCGTCCCCCGGAAAGGGGGTAATGAATGGAGAAGCAAGTATGAATGATGGCGAGTGTTCGCCTTGCAGAATCATCAGGTTTGCTGATATTGAGCGGTATCAGAAAATGTCCAATGTGTCGTTGTGTTGGTGGATGTACGGCAACAATATTCACTCTATTCCTGCGCATTACAAGTATGACTGGTGGGTATTCTGGGAAGAATCTCCCGTTGATGGTGATGAGCTGATTTTCAATGAGAAGTACCGGATGAGCACAGCAGAAGCGTCCGCACTTTACGGTCGTCTAATGAATGCGAAAATCGTCTTCTTTATGTACAACAGAAAGAGACCGCGGTGGGACCCTGCAAACCCTTTCGACCCCAACGCAGAGAGATGGAGAGACGTGGCGTGGGCACCTTCTCTGGCCGATGATCCAGACCCGGTTGTTATTGAGGGAGCATGGATAGGACATAAATAGCAGCCAATGCAGGGCGATATGATCGAAAACACGACACATGCTGAAAAGCGACATGTTCATGTAGCCAGTATCGACATGCCGATACTCGGTAAATATTCTGTCTGTATCGTAGAAGAAGTCGTAAGGCTGTTCAGGACACCCTGTCGGCCTTCAACCAACAAGGGCGAATCAACATGGTGAATTGCTCCCGCTGCGGCAACCGGGAAGGGCTGAGTCTGGTGACCGTTCTCTATGAGGAGGGGGCGAATGCGGGGCGCGCACTGGTGTACTGCGAAGCCTGCAAGGCCGACATGATGGCTTGGATTGGTGAGGCAATCCCGCTGGAAAAAGTCAGTCCGGCGGTTTTTCTCGATCTGTACCGCACAGGCAAAACGGCCTCCGACCCTTTTACTGCCGTGGAGTTGGTGTTCGGCCGCAAAGATGCGGATCTGGTCAGGCAGGCCCAGGCGCTCCTGAACACTAATTCGGGAGCGTAGCATGAACAATCTCAGGGACTTCCTGCCTCGTGTCACGGCCTGGGCTAAAAAACACCATGACCTCATTCAGGTCGAAGGCGTAGAGCTGAATGATGCAGGCGCGGATATGGCAAGGAGTGTGGGAGTGGAGGATCCAAACAGGATTCGAGTGATGTTGGTTGACGAAATCCCCTTCAGGGAAGACCCGGTAATCTATCGTATTGCCAAAAGTGTCGGGATGTTCAGCGGACAGGTCATGGGCATCACCTTCGGTCACTCTATCTACATCGTCAAAGGCTGCGAATCCGCTCAGCTCTTCTCCCATGAATTCCGGCACGTGTATCAATACGAAACCCTGGGTTCCATACAAGATTTCATGGCGATCTACTTGGAGCAGGTGCTCGAATTCAGTTACGACAAGGCGCCTCTGGAGCTGGACGCTCGGCAGTTCGAGATAACGGAGCCGCTGTAGGTGATTCGGTCGAGGCGCCAGTCGCCTACCGTCGAGCCGAAACCCCCGTAGGCATCAGAGCCTTGCCTGATGGGGTGCTCATAAAAAAGCACCAATAGAGCACTAGGATTCTTGTCGTAATGTGATACTGTTCACAATAAAAATGAACAAGCTTCACAGTGAGCCAGGATGGCCAGCTGACATCAAAATGATGTCATTTAGGGGAAGGGAGAAAGATGGGAATAAACTACAGCACACTCAAAGCCAGGCAACGCCAGGAGCGCGACAGCTACCCGGACAACCTGGGCCTGCGCGTCCACCGCGCCCTCAGCTGGCTCAATCGCGCCGAACTGGAAGACGACCCGGACAGCCGTTTCATCTTCCTGTGGATCGCCTTCAACGCCGCCTATGCCACGGAAATCGATGATCGCGAAGGCCTCAGCGAACAGCGCACCTTCAATGCCTTCCTGGAAAAGCTCCAGTCACTGGACAGCAACCACCGCCTGAACAAGCTGGTGTGGGATGCTTACCCCAGCGCCATCCGCGTACTGCTGGATAACCCCTACGTGTTTTCCTGCTTCTGGGATCACCAGAAAGGGCAGAAAACCGAAGACCAGTGGAAACAAAGCTTCGAATCCGCCAAAAAAGCTGCCAACCATGCCCTGGCCCAGCAGGACACCCCGCGCCTGCTGGCCATCGTACTCAGCCGCATCTATACCCTGCGCAACCAGATGGTCCACGGCGGCGCCACCTGGAACAGCAGCGTAAACCGCGACCAGATCCGCGACTGCGTGAATATCATGGGCGAACTGGTGCCGGCGGTAATCGAGATCATGATGGATGGCCCGAATACCCTGTGGGGAGAGGCGAGTTATCCGGTCGTCCATTAAGGCCTAAGTTAGATCAACGTAACTATTCAAACAGCGTGGTTAGCATGAATGCATCCGATGAGAATCTAGTGAGTAAAAAGATGTCTGGAATCGCGGGGTTTAGCCGGTTTGACAAATCAGGGTTGAATTTGACCGATGGATGCTGGCTGATGAGAAAAGTTATCAGGGATGCCTATGGAGGAGAGGTCAGCGTTGCTGAATTAAAGAAAGCTTTGGGTTGGAGTGAAGAAATATTTAGGGAAGTTAGAAAGTGCGCGGTAGAACAAAGAATACTTTCAATACCAGATGGCAAGCCAAGGTCACTTCGATTATCCAGTCATGACGAGTTTCGAGGTGATGCTGTCGGGGTGATAGCACCCATCATTAGCCGTATTCCTGATGAATTTAAAATATGCGGGACTGCCTCGGACCATCTGGGATTGCGGGGAAGACATGGAAGCGGAAAGCGTTGAACTGGTTTATGAAAGTAAGGATGGTTGCCGGTTTTATCAAGTTAGGGGCAAAGTATGCCATGAATATCAGGCTTATCCGGACTCCCCATGAGTAATCAAATTTAGAGCCCGTCCATGGTGTAGTGCTCTGCATCACTGGAAAAACGCACAGTTCCCTTCTGTAGAAGCAGATCAATAAAGATTAGGGCCGCACCCAACAGGAACCACAATGCCTCGATTTCTCCACACAGCAGACTGGCAAGTAGGTCGCCAGTACGCCAGCTTTGCACCGGATGATGCGGTGGCGATGGCCGAGGCTCGTATTTCCGTCATTGAGCGCATCGCTAATTTGGCGGCCGAAGAAGCTGTCGATGCCGTTCTGGTGGCCGGGGATGTGTTTGATGCCCAGATGGTGTCAGATCGGACCATTCGCCGACTGTTCAATGCCATGGCCGCGTATACTGGCCCCTGGATTCTTATTTCCGGTAACCACGATGCGGCTCTGGCCGAAAGCGTCTGGACGCGCGCGCAGCGGCTGGAGGCGGTTCCCGCCAATGCCCACTTGGCCCTCACGGCTGAGGTGATGGAATTCGGTGACGCTGGCTTTGCCATTTTGCCGGCGCCTCTGACTCAGCGGCATACCATGTCTGATCTGACGGAGTGGTTTGATCATGCCGAGACTACAGACGGCTTGCTGCGTATCGGCTTGGCGCACGGGAGTGTGCAGGGCATTTTGGCGGAAGACGAGAATGCCACCAATCCGATTTCCCCAGAGCGTTATCAATCAGCAAAGTTGGATTTTCTTGCTTTAGGTGACTGGCACGGTACCAAACAGATCAATCCTCGCACCTGGTATAGCGGCACTCCGGAGCAAGATCGCTTTAAAGGGAATGATCCCGGCAATGTATTGATGGTCCAGATCCCGGAGGTTGGCGCAGAGCCTCAGGTAGAAATTCGGTCGATCGGTCAGCATCCCTGGATCCAGATGAAAGAGCGACTGGCAGTCTCATCCGATCTGGAGCAGTTGATAGCCAGGATTGAGGGGCAGCCCGAACAGGCTGTGGTCGAACTCCGTTTGGAGGGTGAAATCAGCCTGCTGGGCAAACAGCAGCTGGAGCGGGCCCTGTCGGTAGCGGAAGCCCGTTTCCGCAGCCTGGGTTATGACCTTTCAGGCCTGAGCTTGCAGCCCACGGAAGACGATATCGCCGCCCTTCATGCCGATGGCTATGTGGGCGACGTGATCGCCGAGCTCCGTGACCAGCAGGAGGGTGAGGGCGGCGAGGTCGCCAGAGATGCCATGGCCATCCTCGCCTCCATTCTGTTGGAGAAACAGGCCCAGGGAGGTGACGCATGAAATTGCTACGCCTCAAGGCAGAACAACTCCGCCAGTTCCGCGCCCCCGTGGAAATCAAGGACCTGGAAGCAGGTATCAACCTGTTTACTGGCCCCAATGAATCCGGCAAAAGCACCCTGGTACGTGCCATTCGTGCGGCCTTCTTTGAGCGCCATAAGTCCTCCAGCGTGGAGGATCTGCAGCCCTGGGGTGATTCAGCAGCCGTGCCCACTGTGGAGCTGGACTTCGAATGGGAGGAGCAGTCTTGGAAACTGGTGAAGAGCTTCCTCAAAAAGAAGCGCTGTGACCTGACCGTAGATGGTGCGCCCTATAGTGGCGATGACGCCGAAGAAAAGCTTTCCAGCCTGTTGGGCTATGAATTCGCAGCGAAAGGGGCAAGCAAGCAACAGCACTGGGGAATTCCTGGTTTGCTGTGGGTTGAGCAAGGCTCAGGCCAGGAAATCCAGGCCTCGGTAGAGCATGCCGGCCAGCACCTGAAAGCCGCCCTTGGCGGTAACCTGGGCGAAGTCACCAGCAGCACGGGCGATGAGCTGATCAGCCAAGTGACGGCAGAGAGAGCCAAGCTGCTGACCACAACCGGCAAACCCACAGGCAACTATGCCAAAGCCATTACCGACGCGGACACGCTGCAGGAGCAGTTTGACGCACTGCAGGATCGCATCCAGCAATACCGCCAGCAGGTAGATCGGCTGGGCCAACTGAGAGAAGAGCAGTCCCAGGCCGAAATAGAGCGCCTTTGGGAAACCTATCGTCAGCAAGCCAAAGAAGCACAAGCCCGGTTGAATGAAGTCGAGTCCTGGCAGAGAGAGCAAGACCGGGACCAGCAGACGTTCAAAGATTGCCAAACCAGTATTCAGACCACTCTCGAATTACTGGCCGGATTCCAAAGCCAGCAGCAGGATCTGGCACGCCGCGAGGACGAAAAGAAAACCGCAGAACGGCAGCAAGCGGACCTTGAGGCGCGCAAGCCTGCCAGTGAAGCGGAACTCGAAGAAGCCAAGCAGGCCCACGAGGCCGCCCGCAAGGCATTAAAGTTGGCCCAGCAGCACCAGCAACGCAAGGAGCTGGTCCGCGAGCTGGAAAGCATTGAGGCCGAGCTGGTTAATGACAAGAGCAAACTTGAACGAGCGAAAGCACTTCATGGCTCACTTCTGGAAAACCGCCAAAAGCAGCAATCCCTGCAGATCGATCCGCAAACTGTTCAGCGGCTAAAAGAGGTCGTCTCAGCGCTGGATCGCCTCGCCATTCAGCAGGATGCCGTGGCAACCCGGCTGCAATTCGACCTGACCGATGATCACAGCGTTACCCTGGATGGACAGAGCCTGGCAGGGCAGAGCGAGCATCTGTTGATTGAGCCAGGCGAGCTAGCCATCAAAGGCGTCGGCACCCTGCGGGTGTTGCCGGGGGGCGAGGATGTGGCCGAGATCGCCAGGGCCAAGCAGAGCCTGACCGACCAGCAGGAGAGCTTGCTGACCCGGCTGCGAGTCACGTCCCTGGCTGAGGCAGAAGAGCAACTAAAGCAGCTGCAGGCACTGGAGCAAGCCATCCAGCAGGATGAATCCGTCCTCAAGGAGCTGGCACCGGAGGGGTTGGAAGCCCTGTCTGATCAGCTGCAGCTGAAACAGGCGCGCAAAGATGCGCTCGCCCCGCAAATTCAGGCGTTACCAGAGCAAGATGAAGACAGCCCGTCCCCTTCCCGTGCCGAGGCTCAGCTGGAATCCGCCGCAGAGGCATTTGCAGGGGCGCAAGCCGCAAATCAAACGCTGAAAAGTGAGCTGTTGCTGGCGGAGCAGGCCTTGAACCGTGCCCGGCAAGAGTGGGAGCGCCTCAGCAATGAACTGCAGGCCCCGGACCGCAAACAGCGTGAAAAGCAGGCGGGCGAACAGTTGGCCGAGCTGCGAACCAACGAGCGCCGCCTGAGCGACCAGCTTGCAGAGCGTGAAGCACAGATTAAGCAGGCCAACCCGGCTGCCCTCAAACAGGATGTCCAGCGTCTCACCAAAAGCGCAGATGCGGCTGAAAAACAGGAAGAGTCGCGCCGGTTTGAGCTAATCCAGCTGCAGGCTCGCCTGGAGTCAGCCGGCGCGGAAGGCCTGGAAGAGCAAAGCGCAGAGCTGAAAGTCGAGCTGGACCGGGCAACCCGCCGAAGAAGGGAGCTCGAACGCCACGCCAACGCCCTGGACTTCCTGCTAGCCCGTCTCACAGAGCATCGCCTGGAGCTCACGCGCCAACTCCAGGCCCCATTGCAGAAACACCTGAACCACTACCTGCAACTCTTGTTCCCGGAGGCCTCCCTGAATGTGGATGAAAACCTCATCCCGGAAGTGCTGGTCCGCCAGGGCCACGGTGGGGAAGAGCGGGGGCAGTTTAATGAGTTGAGCTTCGGCGCACGGGAACAAATGGCCCTGATCAGCCGACTGGCCTATGCCGATCTCCTGCAGGAGGCCAACAAGCCAACCCTGATCATCCTGGATGACGCCCTGGTCCACAGCGATGCCGAGCGTCTGAAAGCCATGAAACGCGTGCTTTACGATGCCGCCCAGCGTCACCAGATCCTGTTGTTTACCTGCCACCCGGATAACTGGCGGGATCTGGGGGTGGCCGCCCAGAGCATGGAGGCATTGAAGAGCGTATAGGGACGGGTATCGGGCTCCTCAATTTTCCCCTATTCTCTCAGGCCTGCAGCGGAGATGATCATGCTAGACGACATTATGACCCTCAAGGAGGTCGCCGGGTACCTGAAGTTGGCCGAGAAGACAGCCTACCGGCTAGCCGCCGATGGCAAGCTGCCGGGGTTCAAGGTCGGAGGGGCGTGGCGCTTCCGCAGGGAAGATATGGAGCGATGGATCGCTGACAAGAAAAAAGAAGCCGGGGGGCAACAGAATTGATAACCGCCTATCACGCCAAATATTACGCCCATGAGCTGACCCGACAGGCGCCACCCGGCTCGGCGGATCAGCTTTCTATGTCGCTATTCGACGCGTCGGTGGATCTTAACCCCCACCAGATCGAAGCGGCCATGTTTGCTCTGCAATCGCCGCTCTCAGAAGGCGTGATTTTGGCGGATGAAGTCGGCTTAGGTAAGACCATCGAGGCGGGCATCGTGTTGTGTCAGCGCTGGGCTGAACGCCGCCGGCGCCTGCTGGTGATTTGTCCGGCGGCTATCCGCAAGCAGTGGGCTACGGAACTTCAGGAAAAGTTCAACCTCCCGGCTATGGTTATGGATTCTCGTGCCTACAGCCAGTTTCAGCAGCAGGGCCAACCGCGGCCATTCGAGCAGAAGGCCGTTATCCTGGTTTCCTATCATTACGCCGCCAGGATGCAGGACGATTTGCGCATGGTGCCTTGGGACCACGTCGTTATTGACGAAGCCCACAAGTTACGCAATTCCTATCGGCCGAGTAACAAGGTTGGGCAGTCGATTCGCTGGGCAACGCAAGGGCGTCGCAAGCTGCTCCTGACGGCCACGCCGATGCAGAACAGCCTGATGGAGCTGTATGGTCTGGCCAGTTTGATTGACGATCACATCTTTGGCGATCCCAATTCCTTCCGCTCCCAGTATGTCAACGCCGGCGGCGATTTCGCAGGCCTCCGTCAGCGACTGGCGGGCTTCTGTAAGCGAACCCTTCGGCAAGAAGTGCTGGAATATGTGCGTTATACAGAGCGTCGCGCCTTTACCCAGCCGTTCCGGCCAAGTGATTCTGAGCAGAAACTGTACGATCGGATCTCCGAGTTTCTCCAGCGGGAGAACACGTATGCCATCCCGGATCGGCAGCGCCACCTTATTGTGCTGATACTGCGCAAGTTGCTGGCTTCCAGCTCAAGTGCCATTGCCGGCACACTAGAGAGTCTGCGTGATCGGCTCATTGATCTGCGTGACAGTGAACAGATAGAGCTCGATTGGGGTGGTCAGCTGGTCGAATTCGAGGAAATGGAAGCCGAGCTGCTGGACGAATGGCTCCCGCCGGAAGACGTTGGAGAAGGGGAGGCGCACGAACAGGGCAATCGGCCTGACCCGAAGAAGCTCCGCGATGAAATCAGTGAAGTGGACAGCCTGGCAAAAGCCGCTCGTGCCATCGGAGTAGATGCCAAGTCTCGGGCTTTGCTGACTGCACTTGATGTGGGCTTTCGTGAGATGTCTGGCATGGGAGCGCGGGGAAAAGCCCTGATATTCACAGAGTCCCGGCGCACTCAGGATTACCTGAAGGCCTACCTGGAGCAGAACGGCTATGCCGGGCAGGTAATCCTGTTCAATGGCAGCAATGCCGGTCCTGAAGCCAAGGCCATCTACGACAACTGGGTCAGCGAGAATCAGGAAAGCGGCCGTGCCACCGGATCCCGGGCAATCGATGCTCGCCTGGCGATGGTGGAGCACTTCCGTGATAGCGCCAAGATCATGATCGCCACTGAGGCTGCGGCGGAGGGCATCAACCTGCAATTCTGCTCGCTGGTGATCAATTATGACTTGCCCTGGAACCCCCAGCGGATCGAGCAGCGCATTGGCCGGTGTCACCGATACGGCCAGCAGCACGATGTCATCGTGGTCAACTTCCTCAACGAGCGCAACGAGGCCGACCAGCGCGTCCACGAGCTGTTGACGGAAAAGTTCAGTCTGTTCAACGGCCTGTTTGGTGCATCCGACGAAGTCCTCGGCCAGCTCGAATCCGGAGTGGACTTTGAAAAGCGCATTCTGGCCATATACCAGCAGTGCCGCACGCCTGAAGAGATTGAGGCTGCCTTTCGCCAACTCCAGGAAGAGCTGGACGAGCAGATCAAAAGCCGCATAGAAGAAACCCGACAGACGCTGCTGGAACACTTCGACGAAGATGTACACGCTCGCCTGCGTTTGCGGCTGGAAGACGCCCAAGAGCAGCTCGACCACGTTGGCCAGCGTTTCTGGCAGGTCACCGGGCACATACTGGATCACCGCGCCCACTTTGACGACGCCAGCCTGGCCTTCGATCTCCATGAGCCGCCTTCTACGGAAATACGGCCCGGCCGCTATCACCTGATTTCCAAGACGCGCAGTGGTGAGCAGGGCGGCTCGCCGGACTACGGCTACTACCTGTACCGCCTCTCCCACCCGCTGGGTGAGCATGTCATCGAATCGGCCAAGCAGCAGCCGACGCCCCCAGCGGATTTGCGCTTTAACATCACCGCCCACCCCGGGCGCATTGCTCTGGTGGAAGCACTCAAGGGTAGATCCGGCTGGCTGACCCTGGCCCGGCTGACCATTGAGTCTTTCGAAACGGAGGAATACCTGCTGTTCTCTGGCATCGACGACGACGGCCGATCACTGGACAATGAGACTTGTACCAAATTGTTCAACGTCGCTGCTGAAGATATCGGCAAAATCGAGCTGCCTGCCGACGTAGAAAAACGAGTGGCCGACGAGCTCGCGCAGCACCAGCGAGCGACTGCCAATCGCTCGCTGGAGGCCAATAGCCAGCACTTCAATGCGGCACGCGAGCGACTGGAACAATGGGCAGAGGACAAGGTTATGGCTGCCGAGAAGTCACTCAGGGACACCAAAGAGCAGATCAAGGCGCTGCGCCGGCAGGCCCGTCAGGCTGAAACCCTGGAAGAACAGCACGATATCCAGGAGCGCCTGAAGCAACTGGAACAGCGCCAGCGCAAGCAACGTCGCGACATCTTCAAAGTGGAAGACGAAATCGAAGAACAGCGCGACAACCTTATCGCCGCACTGGAAAAGCGTCTGGCCCGTGATCAGCGGAGCGAGCAGTTGTTTACACTGCGATGGTCCGTCGTATGACAAATAGCAGCAATAATCAGAATCAAGCACTCCACGGAAACATGACAAGGACTACCCGAGCATGAGCCAGAACCCCGCCTACGACAAACTGACCCGCCTGCTCAAGGAGCTATTCCAGCTCGACCAGCCGGACCTTGACTTTGGCTTCTATCGGATCATGCATGCGAAGGCCGATCAGGTGACAAACTTTCTCGAGGAGGACCTGCTTGGTATCGTCCGCGAGGCATTCGGCGAAGCGGATGAAGCCCGGACTGCAGAGGCGAAGGCGGAGTATGAGGCTGCGCGTCAGCAGGCCATCGAATACGGCGCGCCGGATCCCGGTGTGACCGAGCCCGTCAAGAAGGCCAAGGCAGCTTGGGATGCGGCCAAGGAGAGCGGCAGTAATGAGGGCGACGTCTACGATCACCTCTACCGCTTCTTCGAACGCTACTACGACAACGGCGACTTTATGAGCCGCCGCTACTTCGCGCGCGAGACGGATGGAAAGGCGGCTCCCTACGCCATCCCCTACGATGGGCGTGAGGTCTACCTGCACTGGGCCAACAGAGACCAGTACTACATCAAGACGTCTGAGTACCTGACTAACTTCACCTTCGATCCGACCCAGGCGAAGGAGTTCAAGGAAGCCCACGGCGAGTTGTTCGAGCAGAAGCCTCTCAAGATCCACTGCCGGATCGTCTCAGCGTCCGAGGGGGAGCACAACAACGTCAAGGCATCCGAGCAGACCGAACGCTACTTCATTATCCACGAGCCGGAGCCGGTTAAGCTCGAGATGGGCGACACCGGCGAGCCGGAGCTGGTGATTCAGTTTCAGTATCGCCCGGACCCCGAAAAGACCGGTCAAGACGGCACTTGGCGCAAGAAGCGCCTCGCAGAGGCGGCCGAGAAAGTGAAGGCGCTGCTGCCCAATCTGGACGGCGCAGACGACTACGAGACCGCGCTGATGACCCCGGCGCCCACCGAAGCCGAGAAGGATCGGACGCTGCTGGAGAAGTACCTGGTCCAGTACACCGGCCGGAACACGATGGACTACTTCATCCACAAGGATCTGGGCGGGTTCCTGCGGCGCGAGCTGGATTTCTACATTAAGAACGAGGTCATGCGGCTGGACGACATTGAGTCCGCCGATGCGCCGCGAGTGGAAGCCTACCTGGCCAAGGTTAAGGTGCTGCGCCGCATTGCACAGCACCTGATCGACTTCCTCGCCCAGCTTGAGAATTTCCAGAAGAAGTTGTGGCTGAAGAAAAAGTTTGTCGTTGATACTCAATACTGCATCACTCTCGATCGTATCCCGGCCGATCTTTACGCCGATATCGCTAAGAATGACGCTCAGCGCGCTGAGTGGGTTCGTCTGTATGCAATAGATGAAATCGAAGGGTATTCTTCCCCGTTGACAGAAAAATTCCTTCAGGAGAATACTAACCTACTGGTCGATACTGCTCACTTCTCAGACGATATATCTGAGAAACTCGCTGAGTTTGGATGCGATTATGATGGACTTCTGATTCATTCAGAGAATTTTCAGGCACTTAATGCCCTGCGGGAAAAGTATAAGCGATCAATCAAGCACGTTTATATTGATCCGCCTTACAATACAAACTCAACGCCTATCCTATATAAGAATGCCTACAAGCACTCATCTTGGGCATCTCTGATGCAAGATCGATTGCTGCTTTCAATGGACTTTCTTGAAGACAGGGGGGTGAAGACTATCGCAATCGATGATGCAGAGATGGTCAATCTATCCAAAATACTTGAAGACGTTGCTCCCGATCACCGTCTTACGAAGGTCACGGTCGTTCATAATCCGAAGGGCTCTATCACAAAGGATTTCAATCGTGTTCACGAATATTCCCTATTTCTGACCAAGCGAGACGAGAAGGGCGTGATTGCGCGCTCCTTGGAGGAAAATGAAACGCCTAGGAAAATGAGGCGTTGGGGTGAAAATTCTCTGCGAACAGAGCGCCGACTCTCTTTCTATCCAATCTTTGTAAAAGGTGGGGAGATCACGCGGGTAGGCGAGGTCCCGGGTGACGATTTCCACCCTGAAGGGAAAAACGTCGTGCTCGATAGCGGAGAGATTGAAATATGGCCAGTGGACCAGAACGGGGTTGAGCGCCGTTGGAACTTCGGCCTTGACTCAATCCATGAGAATCTCAGCCGTGTGACAGTTCTTGAGATCGATGGCCAACTCGATTTATTTTTAACGCATGAGAAAACTGTCCCCAAGACAGTGTGGGCGGGGGGCGACTACGATGCTGGAAACTACGGCAACACGCTTCTGATTTCGATGCTCGGAGAAAAGCGTTTCGACTTTCCTAAATCCATAAAACTTGTCGAGAGATGCGTTTCCATTGCTACTGAAGATAGCACCAATCCAGTTGTATTAGACTATTTTGGCGGATCGGGTACGACGGCTCATGCTGTTCTCAATTTGCGGCGTAAGCAAGGGAAAAACCTTAAGTTCATTCTTGCAGAAATGGGATCGTATTTTGATTTGGTCACCAAACCCCGGGTGTTGAAGGCCGCCTACGCGGATAGCTGGCGCGATGGGAAGCCAACTGGTCGGAATTCTGGTGTGAGCGTGGCCATAAAACATGTCAGACTGGAATCTTACGAGGACGTTCTCAACAACCTGACTTTCCGGGAGCCGGAGGGCTGGGCGACGGAAGCCGACTTCTATCGCGATTATATGCTCAGATATTGGCTCGACTTTGAAACCAAGGGTAGTCCGTCACTCCTGAATATCGAGGAGTTCTCAGACCCAAGGGGCTACAGGCTGAGTTTGAAAAAGCCAGGCACCGACGAGTTTGTTGAGAAGCGTGTTGATCTCATTGAGACTTTCAATTGGCTAATTGGGTTGCACGTCGAGCACATAGACCGATGGCACGGCTATGACGCGGCTTTCAAGCGCGAGGTCGACCCCGAGCTGCCGGAGGACACGAACACCCGGCTGATGCTCGACGGCACCCTGAAGGAGGCAGACGACGGTGCCTGGCGCTTTCGCAAAGTTGAGGGCTACACCCTGCGCACCCCCGGCGATCACAACGACCGGGAGAAGGTGCTGGTGGTCTGGCGCAAACTCACCGGCGATCTCGAGCAGGACAACTTGATGCTGGACGAGTGGTTCCGGAAGTACCGCCTCGCCGCGCAGGACGCCGAGTTCGACGTGATCTACGTCAACGGCTCCAACAATCTGCCCAACCTTCGCAAGGCCGAGGAGACCTGGAAGGTGCGCTTGATCGAGGAAGCCTTCCACCAGGCAATGTGGGACGTGGAGGGCTGACCGATGGCAAAAAAACTCAAACAAAAGCTGCTTCCCTTCAGCCACAAGCTGGTACTCAATCAGTGGATCGTCAGCCTGTTCGGTTTCGATCCCCTGAAGGACCACAAGGACGGCAAGCGCACCCTCCGGCCGGTCCAGCCGCTGGCCAAGACGTTGAAGGACGCACCGGAGGGCATGACGTCCGAGAACCTGCACCACTTCTACAGGGCGCTGGACGTCCATCTGCAGGCGGGCGCCCAGATCACGCGGGCCGACCTGCTGCGCTACGAGCACAACATCGTCAGCCACACGCTGGCGATCAACGAGAAGCGCGACCGTCCGATCGTCTGGAAGTACTATCAGTGGCTCTCGCTGCTGTTCGCCGAGATCTACCTCGACCGGTTCTTCGCCGATCGTGCGGTTCTGCTCGATGCGTTGAACGCCTATATCGACACCTTCAACCAGTACTGGACCGATCAGGGCTACGAGACGGGGATCACACCCTACGAGCTAAACGACCTGAACAAGCTCTGCCTGCAGAACGCCACGGGCTCGGGTAAGACGCTGCTGATGCACGTTAACTTCCTGCAGTTCCGGCACTACGCGGCGAAATCGGCGCTCAAACACGACCTGACGCGGACCGTGCTGATCACGCCGAACGAGCAGCTTTCCCTGCAACACGAACGCGAGATGAAGGGCAGTAATATCGTCGCGTCGCGCCTGCTCACGGACAGCGGCGATCTTCTGTCCTCGGGCAAGAATGGGCTGCGCCAGGTAGACTACACTGAGGTGACCAAGCTCGGAGACACCGACGGGCCCAACGTCATCGCGACGCGTAATCTCGGCGACCAGAACCTGCTGCTCGTCGACGAAGCCCATCGCGGCATGGGAAGCCAGGAAGAGCGCGGCTGGTTCCGAAGCCGTGCGCGACTATCAGAGAAAGGGTTCGTCTTCGAGTATTCGGCGACGTTGAAAGAGGCCATTTCAGCGGCAAAGCGCCCGGAAATCGAGGCATCCTACGCGAAGACGATCCTGTTCGACTATTCGTACCGGTACTTCTATGAGGACGGCTACGGCAAGGATTACCGCATCTTCAACCTACCTCGGACCTTCTCCCAGCTTGAGTTTTCCTACCTGACGGCATGCCTTCTTAGCTTTTATCAGCAACTGAAGCTCTATGAGGACAAGCATGACGTCTACACGCCCTACAACATCGAGAAGCCGCTCTGGGTTTTCGTCGGCTCTAGCGTGACCAAGGCCACCGGAACCAAGGCCGAGAAGGCCACAGTTTCTGACGTAGGAAAGATTCTTGCCTTCATCGCGAAGTTCCTGAAGAGCGAGGGAACGTCGGCCGCCGAGATTGAACGTATACTCACCGGCAACGCACAGGAAACGGGCCTGCTCGACGAGAACGGCGGCGACATCTTCGCCGGTGGGTTCGTCTACTTGCAGCAGCTCAAGCAGCGGGAGGGCTGGGAGGCCAGCGATCTGTTCCGTGACATCCTCGACAAACTGTTCCAGAACCGGGCCGGTGGCGAGTTGTCGATCGCACGGATCAAGGGTGATGAAAACGAAATCATGCTGCGTGTCGGCCAGGCCGAAAAGGCTTTCGGGCTCATCAATGTCGGCGACGCATCCGGTTTGGCGGCTCATATCGCTTATCAGCAGTTCGATAACGTCGCGGTTCTCGAATCGGAGTTTGCTGAGGCCATGTTCGGGCAGATCAACCTGTCCAGTTCCCCGCTGAACCTGCTCATCGGCTCCAAGCGCTTTGTTGAGGGGTGGGACTGCTGGCGTGTCAGCACGCTCGGGCTAATGCATGTGGGCAAGAGTGAAGGCGCCCAGATTATCCAGCTTTTCGGGCGCGGCGTCCGGCTAAAAGGCTATGACTGGTCGCTCCAGCGTAGTGGTTTTGCCACACCCACTCATCAACCGGGTCTTATCCAGTACGTAGAGACCCTGAATGTTTTCGGCATCGAAGCAGACTTCATGGAGCGATTCCGGAAGTTCCTCGAAGAAGAAGAGCTGCCCCGCAATGATCAGAAGCAAGTCTTCACTGTTCCGCTGACAGTCACATACGACTTTGGTCAGCGGCTCAAGGGGGTTCTACCCCGTTTCCACGGACGGTTTTAAAAAGGCGGTAAACTTGCGATCTTGAGCTGCAACCTTGCGCCGCCTTCTTGGGTTGTGGAACCGCTCGATATAATTAAATACGTCAGCCCTTGCC
>NZ_JBEDTY010000009.1:0-6987 GCF_040119285.1 Alcanivorax sp. | reverse complement strand
CCGTCTGCTCGCCGCCGTCGTTGAGCGTAACCGTCAGTGTGCGCTCGTCCACGAACCGCGCCTCGCCCTTGAGGACGGTAATCGCGGCATTGTCGTTGAGAATGCTCTGGTACTTGGACTCGCGCAGTTCCTCCACTCGTCCCTGTTGCTGAGCAAGCAGCGCCGGACGATTCACCACCGGCGCCTGGGCGCTCAGGCCGTCATCAAACGGGCTTTCCTGGCGAAGGTGGGCGATGTGAGCCGCCCGAATCATGATTTTAGAGGGCACACAGCCAATGTTGACGCAGGTTCCGCCAATGGTGCCGCGTTCGATCAGTGTCACCCGGGCACCGCGTTCAGTCGCCTTCAGGGCGGCAGCCATGGCACTACCGCCGCTGCCAATCACAGCAATGTGCAGGTTGTCGTCACTCATAAATGTTACTCCTTAGTTGATGGACTATCGCAGCAGGCGTCGTGTTTCTTCTTGCGCCAGACGGCATAACAGGTCAGGCCAATAAATAAGACCAGTGCGGGCAACAGCACGTAGTCGAGATAACCGGTCAGGGCAGCCAGGCCTAACGTTCCTAGCAAAACCACCAGTATCGGCGTGAAACAGCGCGACCAGCACGGTGCAAATGATGCTCACCCGCAACAAGGTTTGGGGTTCGCATGGTTACTCCTGTTTCGCCTGGGGCTGTTTCAACGTGGACGGGTAACCCGCGTTAGTCGTGGCTTGAGTCAGCGCCTCAACGGAGGTTTTCTCATCGTCGTAGGTAACCGTCGCATCACGTTCCTCATATCGGACATCCACAGCGCTCACGCCGTCGACCCGCTTTAGGGCAGCTTTAACCGTAATCGGGCAGGCCGAACAGGTCATGCCTGGAACGGACAAGGTCACCGTTTGTTGCGCAGCCAGGGCAGGCAGGCTGAACAGCGTAAACAGTACGGCAGCAATCAGGGACTTTTTCATGGTGTAGTGCCTCTCAGTCAACATAGTGGATCAGGTTTCAGTAAAACAGCGGTAAGACGAAGGGGAAAGCCAACGCAGTCAGAATGAGCAGCGCGACGATCCAGAAAACGACCTTGTAGGCCGTGCGCACTTGCGGTACCGCGCAAACATCGCCCGGCTGGCAGGCCCCGACAGGTCGATATATCCGGCGCCAGGCAAAGACCATCGCCACCAGTGCCGCACCGATGAACCAGGGCCGATAGGGTTCCAGGGCGGCCAGGCTGCCGACCCAGGCACCGGAAATGCCCAACGTGATCAAGACCAGGGGGCCAAGACAACAGGCAGACGCCAGAGCAGCGGCAATCCCTCCTGCGATCAGCGAACCGCGACCGGATTTTTTGGACTCTGACATTACGATGGCTCCTTTCTAAAAATGGGTGACTGAGGTAAGGTTACTCCCGTAGTCAGCTACGGAATCAACCCCTATGTCCAAAAAACAACACTCAATGACCATTGGAGCCCTGGCCAAAGCCGCCGGTATGGGAGTGGAAACCATCCGCTATTACCAGCGCCGGGGGTTAGTGGCAGAGCCTGAAAAGCCCTATGGAAGCATCCGCCATTACGACGATCAGGCGTTGGCCCGCCTGCACTTTATTCGAACGGCCCAGTGGCTGGGGTTCAGTCTGGATGAAATCGGAGGGCTGCTGACACTGCAGGACGGTACCCATTGCGATGAAGCACGGGTATTGGGCGAGCAAAAACTAGCCAGTGTGCGGGCGAAAATTTCAAGCCTGCGACGCATCGAGCGTGCGCTGGACGGGTTAGTGCAGGAATGCTGCGCTCAGCGTGGGAATGTTGAATGCCCATTAATCACATCGCTCCAGGATGGGCTTGAAAACTCGGCTTTTACCTGATTAAAGAACAAGACAGTCCGTGAACGAGGCGTACACAAAATTAAGGGCTGAAGGGAGGTACGCTAACCTCACCAACCCGCTTGGGCTCCTTTATGCTGGTAAACGGCGTACCCCTTCGTGAGCTTGATCGGAAGCCGCGAGTCCCCCTCGGGAGGTAGCCGCTCAAAGCTTCCAGACAGGTACTTCTGGTTACTGTGCCTAGGTGTAATACAGCGCTTTCCTTGTGTGTACATGCAAATCCCGCGTTCGGATATTTTTACCTAGCGGCGGTCTCTAGCCGCTGAAGACAGAAAAGAGGATGCTGTCTCCGTACCAGGCTACGGGATCAAGTTTTTTTTGAACAAAGATGGGCGCATCAATAGGAAACGGACCTGCCTGCCGCGCTCTGACGATGTGATTAAAGTCAGCATCGTATGCGTAACAGTGAGCGATGATCGCCTGCTGTCCGGCCACTGGGCGTTGGCCTGGGTGTGGGCAACGCTCCGGCTATATCTGGTACCAAGGGCCCTCTTGGCTACTAGGGCGGCAAGCAGGATACGGGACGTATCGGCGATGTTACAGAACAGGAAAAACCAAGATGCGCCCGCTCCTGTTTGCCTATCGGCGTGAATACAACGCTTAACTAGCGCGTTTTTGGTTCAACCATTCTTGCGCAAGCGACTCGGCCTCAGCCACCTGCTCGGGCTCCATCCGTGTCGAATAGACCTGGATAAGTTCTTTCGCCGTTGGTTCCCCTGCAGCTGCAGCCAGGCTCAGCCATTTATAAGCCAGGACAAAGCCCTGAACGTGCAGGCCTTTGTCCGCTCCATCTGCGTACATCTCCGCCAGTTTTACCTGGGCCTGTGTATGTCCTTGCTCTGCCGAGCGCTGATACCACTTGAGCGCTTCTTTATCGTTTGCAGGGACTGCGCGAGCTTTCTTGTAAACCCCGTTGACCTCACTTCCATAGAGGCGCGCCAGGTTGAACTGAGCATCAGCTTCACCCTGCTCAGCTGCCATACGGAACCATTTGACCGACGCTGCATGGTCCTGCTTTACACCGATGCCACACTTGTAAGCCACGCCTACGACATTTTGCGCGAGGGCATTATCGGCGTGCGCTTTTTGCTCCCAGCTGTTAATGGTCTCCGGCGACAAGGTTTCAAATGCCGTCTCCAGCTTTGAAAAGTCATAGGCAAGAACCGCGTTTGACAAACTCAATGCTGCAACACCGAGCAACAGGCTTCTCAGTGAAGACCGAGGAAAGCGTCCCGCGAGTTTTTTACAAGACATAACAACCTCCTTAGGGGCGGCCTGATAACCCAACGCCTGGACAGCAGCGGTCAAGGCTGACAGGTCCGGCCTGGTGCCCGTAACACGAGCAAGGCCCTCCGAGTATTCGATAACGGCATGCGATACGCCAGATACCTTCAGTAGCGCTGCCTCGACGTGTTGCGTGCAGCTTGGGCAGGTCATGCCCGTCACCTGAAGGGTGACTTGATCTGTTTTGCTCATATGTAATTTCCTTTTTTCGCACTGGGGGCCGACAGCCTTTCGGCATTGGTCCGGCGCGGTAACTACTGACGATTCATCTGACCGGTAGACATGCTCGGCTAGCACGTTTGCGATGGCCTCCACTGCGCCGATAAGCGAGTGGAGACGCCGCGAGCAGAATTGGCGCCGCCTGGATACATGGCGAGCCTAGTCAAGCGTGCTGCCGGCTTAGACTATTCTTTCAGCTCAGATGGATAACCGGCGTCTGTAGTCGCCTTGGTCAGCGCCTCGACGTCAGTCAGCGTATCGTCGAAAGTCACGGTAGCCTGTTTGGTTGCAAAGCTAACCTGCGCCTCGCTGACCCCCTCGACCTTGTTCAGCGCGTGTTTGACCGTGATGGGGCAAGACGAACACGTCATGCCGGGTACCAAAAGCGTGACGGTTTGCGAAGCGGCCCAAACGGATGAGCTGAACCCAGCGGCCAGGACGATTGCTGTTAAGATTTTTTTCATGACATTTTCCTTCCGGTTTCAATAAAACAGTGGCAGGACATAAGGGAACCCAAGCGCAACCAGAACCAGCGTGGCCACGACCCAGAAGAGCACTTTGTACGAGGTTTTGACCCGCCCCACCGCACAGACATCACCCGGCTTGCAGGCTTGTGCCGGACGGAAGATCCCCCGGTACGCAAAGAACATCGCTATCAGTGCCGCGCCGATGAAGATCGGCCGATAAGGCTCCAAAACTGCCAGGTTGCTGATCCAGGCACCGCTGATTCCCAGGGTTACTAGAATCAGAGGCCCCAGGCGGCAAGCCCTCCCGTGACAAGTGCAGCACGACCACTTCGCGGTTCCGACATGGAACCCTCCTTTCGATCAATGTGTGAATGACATAATCTTAACTCCGTATCCAGCTACGGAGTCAAGCGTTATGAAAAAAACACTCGACCACCTCACCATCGGCGTCTTCGCCAAGGCAGCCGGCGTAAACGTAGAGAGCCAGGCCGTCATAACATAATGGGCAACGCGAACAGAAACGCTGGAAGCGACAGTCGACCGCCTCCAGCTGGAGCGAGATAGCGACGCCGAACACCGGGAGAAGCTTGGTGCGGCCCTAACGGATTCTGAAAAACATCTCGCGGCCTGCCAGCAGCGGATCTCCGACCTCAGAGAGCGCGTGGCAGCGGCTGACGACCGAAACCAGTTCCTCAACGATCAGAATCGCGAATTACTGCAGGAAAAAGCTGTCCTCCAGGGTCAGTTGAAACAACTACAAACAAGCCTGGCTAAATAGCCCGCTATTGTCTCGGCCTGATCATCCCTGAGAGTTGCGAGTAATGCCAATCGCGCAAGGAGAAGTTTAGATGTCTACCGTGACCTTTGGCAGGCTGCGAGCTGCGGCAAAACGCATTCAGCATGATGCGCTGACGGTTTATTTTGTGGCGCGAGACTCGAATACCCCCATAGTCGTTCGGCTGCTTGCGCTCGCAATCGCAGCGTACGCCATGAGTCCAATTGATCTCATTCCGGACTTCATACCGATCCTGGGCTATCTTGACGACATTATCTTGGTCCCGCTGGGCATCGTCCTTGTCATCAAGCTGACGCCATCGAATGTGATAGAAGCGAGTCGCTCGAAAGCAGCTAAAGTGGCAACCAAGCCGATCAGCCACGTTGCGGCCGCAGTCGTTATTGGCACATGGCTTTTATGTGCCGCGGCTTTTGGCTACTGGGTGTGGGAATACGGCAGGTAACGCATCGTCTGCACGCGATGAAATAGTTAATTTAGGGCTTGTAAAACAGATGGTTAATGCGCTTTTTGGAGGATTTCGTCAGAATCGTTGCCGACCCTCATATAAGCCCGCCAGGCGAGCACGCAAAGCTATTCTGGTCCGAGCCCCAAACCGGGTTCACCAGTGGCCTGCCGGCGAAAGCGCCGAAGCCCGAACCCGTCGATCACTGGCAGCGTGCAATCCAGGCCATTGATGAGGCCATCATTGAAGCACGACACAACCCCGAGACGGCACGCTCGCTGTTCGCGTTGGCTTCCTATGGTCGGCGCGACCCCGCTTCCTTGGAACAGTTGCGCGCCACCTTCGCGAAGGAAGGCATCCCCCCGGAATTTCTGTCACATTATGAGCCTAGCCTACCCTTTGCATGCCTTAGACAGAATGACGGGTTAAGTGACAAATTTTGACGTGCAGAGCTTCCCGATGCAAACTGTCACATAATCGAACGTATATGTGACAGGTACAAGATGCTGATTGGCTACATGCGAGTATCGAAGGCGGATGGCTCCCAGGCGACGGACTTGCAGCGCGATGCGCTGGTCGCGGCCGGTGTTGATCCGGCGCATCTCTATGAAGACCAAGCGTCCGGAAAACGCGAGGATCGTCCCGGTCTGGCGAGCTGTCTGAAGGCACTACGGCCAGGCGACACGTTGGTCGTTTGGAAACTGGATCGGCTCGGGCGCGACCTGCGCCATCTGATCAATACCGTCCATGACCTGACCGGACGCGGCATCGGCCTCAAGGTGCTGACCGGGCACGGCGCGGCCATTGACACCACGACCGCCGCCGGCAAGCTGGTCTTCGGTATCTTCGCCGCGCTGGCCGAGTTCGAGCGCGAGTTGATCGCCGAGCGCACCGTGGCGGGCCTGGCCTCAGCACGGGCACGCGGCCGGAAAGGCGGCCGGCCGTTCAAGATGACCGCCGCCAAGCTGCGGCTGGCGATGGCGGCAATGGGGCAGTCAGAGACCAAGGTCGGCGACCTGTGCCAGGAACTTGGCATCACGCGGCAGACCCTGTATCGGCATATTTCACCCAAGGGCGAGCTACGTCCAGATGGCGAGAAGCTACTCAGCCGAATTTGATGCCGACATGAGGCGACGTAGCGAAAGCGTGGTTTGTCTCAATTTGACGGCGGCGAACCGCAAGCGTTCGGTTCGCCGCTCGTTTCGGTCGCAGTGCTGGCCCGCGCCTGGAAACGTTGATAACACTCCAGCCCGCAGAAGTGCTCGACGTACTCCGCGCCTTCCGGTGTGAAGGCGGCATCGAGCGGAATTTCCTTGCAGCACACGCAGCAACTGGTGGCGGTCGGATCATTTGCATTCATGGTGGCACCCCTCCATTGACTGACGAAGACGGCGAATGCCGCCGCCGGCATCGGCTTTGCGAACAGAAAGCCTTGCCCGCGCTCGAACGCTTGGGCCCTCCGCCGTAGTCCATCCATCCGGCCGGGAAGCGCTCATGATCTTTCCCTGAATGCCCGCAACGCCCGCGCCAGTGACAGAAGAAACAGGCCGGTCAAACCGAGCGCCGTGATGACCCAATACTCGACAAGGAATGCACCGGCGGTTGTGCCGGCCAGCACGGCAGCGAGGATGGACAGGTGGCAGGGGCAAGTCAGCACGGCCAGCGTGCCCCACAGGTAGCCGGTGAACGGTTTGTGCGTCTCGGCCGGCATGCGCTCGGGGCTGTTCATGGCAAACTCTCCGCATGCTGTGCCGGCGCGGTCGGCATGGCGGCCAACTGCACTTCCAGATTGGGGGTATACGGATTTAATGGTTGATGGGGCACCTTCACCCCATCAATCTGATACCACCCTCAGATGGTTGATAGATCGACTCCGTAGTTGAGTTCCTCTGCGAAGTCCGGCAGTCCGTAACCGATGG
>NZ_JBEDTY010000008.1:0-7153 GCF_040119285.1 Alcanivorax sp. | reverse complement strand
CGGGGCATCAGGTTGATACCCAGCAGGTAGGCCAACCCGAAGACGGGCGCGCTTTGCGCCTGGGTATCGCCATGCAGGGTGTCAGGCTGGATATCGGAATCGTTTTTGATCAGCCCATCAAGAATGTAAATGGCCTCATAGACGCCGCAAGGAATGAAGTGGCTGAACAGCGCGATGTATTTGTCCGAAACGTGGTAGTAGCCCACCCCGCCATAACCGCCGTACCGTATGTGGTATTCCGATAGCAGGTTCTGTTCGTACAGGTTCCATTTTGTGCCATCGGCGGCGGCATGTTGTCCGGTTCCCCAGTGTCGCGGTAACCGGTAGCGGTTGTAGGCATTGATGACCTGCGCAATAGCCTGCTCCAAGCGCTCTTCAGTGACGTGCCGCAGGTTGAGCCAGGACACCTGCCGGCGATTAAGCGTTGTGATGGATCGAGCGGTCTGGGTCGGCCCAAGATTGCAGCCATAACAAAAGAGGGTCGAAACAAAACGGGTACGGGGGTCCTCCAGTTTGCTTTCGTAGCCGGACAGTGGCCCAAAGCGTTTATGGAGCCCGAGCCATTTTTCGGCTTCCACCAGAATGTCGAGAATATTCTTTTCGGGCAGATTCAGGGATAACTGCTTATCAATCTCAGCCAACCCATCCGGAGGTGCTGTACGACGGTGCTTCCGGATCACCAGTTCTTCGCCATTGAAGACGGCGTGTTCATTCTCCGGGAAGTCACGGTCGATGCGCTCTGCCGTTGCGCTCAACCGTGAGCGGGCTTGCGCCACAAATGCAGCGGGCTCGGAGGCAATGCCGACCATCTTGCTGTAGTCGGCTATTTGCGCCTCATAGATACTCCAATTCACCAGTTGCTCTCGGTAATCGCTGTACTGGTCGCTGTTCGCAACCGCGAGGTCGCCGGACATCAGTTCACGCTTCACCTGCATCAATACGCCCAGCTCAAAATACTTCCGGTAGACCATGCCCGGTGGTAGCAGGCTTGACCCAGTACCCAAAATCAAACGGCGCCAGCGCTCTGGTAACCAGGCCACATCAATAGGATGAGTGCTCAGAACAAGACATTCTTTACGGCTGTGCCGGTGCTTTTTCAAGATAGCAATCGCGTCAACCAAGGACTGGTCGTGGCTGGTCGCCGTCAAGTCCAGTAGTTCAAGGCAATTGAATAACAGCGGGCGTAACGGGCGATAGGGGTGCAGCATGAACGGGATGAAGTTATTGCCGGCATAGGCCATGTGTTCCTCACACTCGGCCAGCAATTCATCAGGATCGCCCTGGATGGCGGCCGCGACACGGGCACCTCGCTCGGAATCCGTCGGCGCTTCCTGAACGACGGTCAGCAAGTCACGCAGTTGTGCGACCAGTTTGTCCATCCGCTTCATGTGATCCAGGTGATACTGGTTCAGGTTCGCTTCCGCCTTGGTCTTGATGTTGCGCATCTTGCGGACAAAGATGTCGACGGCATCGTCCATTGCGCGACGCAGTTGAGCATGGACCAGCAGAATCATCAAGGCATAGCGTTTGGTGCTCTGCATGGCCTTGATGTTGGCTGCGTCCAACGCGCGCGCTTCCAGTATGAAGTGGTGATACTTGGCGGCTGGAATGTGATCAACAGCGGGCAATCGTTGACACCAGCCCTGAAGCCACTCCAGATGCTGAAGATACTTCTTCACTTCTGTATTGGTCGGTTTTTTGGGTTCCTGTTTCAGTTTATGCCAACTGGTATGAGGTGAATCGTCAGGCACACGCAGCAGCCGGTCAAATTCCTGTTTTTGCTGCTCCGTCAAAGCCGCATTGAGTGTCCGAAAGAACCCCGTGTTGACCTGGCTGCGAGCCTGACGGGCTGTCCGTTGCAGCGTTGAAAAACCGGGTAGCTCAAAACGCTGGCGCACCAGCTCTTCGATCACCACATTGATAATGTCTGCCAGATCCTGTTTGGTGGTCGCCGCTTCTCGTGCCAAGTCCCGCACGACCGCCTTGCCTTCGACGGTAAACGCCTTGATGCCCACCTGTTGACGAATCGCGTCCAACATCCGCTGACGGACGCCGCCGCTGCGGTCGTATTCCCTGAGTCGGCTTAGTGCGAGATGTGAGAGGTCGTCGCAGGCGAGAATGTGTGATGTGATCGATTTGGGAACGGCTTTGAGACTGACAAAGTAGCCCAAACGCTGAACTGTTTTCAGGAGAATGAGCAGAGCGCCCCGAGCAGCGGGTGTTCGACCATGTTGTCTGGCAAAAGATCGTTCCTTGACCGTGGGTGTATAAATTTCTGCCAGTTCCTGGTCGGAGACGGCCGCTTTCAATCTTGGATAGGCGGTTTCATGGAGGCTACTCATGGACAATCCCTTGATATTTCGGCCCTTTTAAGGGACCTCTCTGGCCGAATAAAAGATCAATAATTCCTGAAAATCCTATTGCCCATTACAATCAAGGCCGTCGGTGGGTCCGACGAAATGGCTGAATCAGCATCTGATCCAACCGGAGGTCCTGCGGCTCGCGAAAATCCTCGATGCCGATGATCATTCCAATATGGCCAGCGGCAGGCTGATCGCGATAGGTGCCAAAAAGCCGGTCCCACCAAGGCAAATTAAAACCAAAGTTGCTATTTGTCTCTTCAGGAACAATCGAATGGTGCACGCGGTGCATTTCCGGCGTAACAACCACCGGTCTCAACTTTTGCTCCAGTCCTTGAGGCAATCGTACGTTTCCGTGGTTGAACATTGAGGTCGCATTGAGAATCACCTCGAAAATCAGTACCGCGATCGCAGGTGCTCCCAGCGCAACCACGACGGAGATTTTAATGACCATGGAAAGCACAATTTCCAGAGGATGGAAACGCAGGCCCGTCGTTACGTCAAATTCCAGATCCGCGTGGTGCATACGATGCAAGCGCCAGAGCCAGGGCACGGCATGAAAGATGCGATGCTGAAAGTAGATTGCGAGATCAAGCGCGATCGTCCCCAGAAGGACCGACAACCAAACTGGCAGATTGGCCAGATTTAACAGTCCCCACGCCTGCTCATTCGCCATCACCGCCGCTCCGACGGCGGCCACGGGAAACAATAGCCGAACCACCAGGGTATCCACCACGACCATCAAGAGGTTATGTGGCCACCGTTGCCGGCGAGTGTAGCGCTGGTCGCGACGTGGCGCGGCGGCTTCGGCAAGTATCATGACACACAGAATGCCCGTGAAGACCCCGAGCCGTATGACCACCTCATTACCGAGCACGACTTTACCGTCTATCCTTGATGATGGTTGAAATAGCCCTGAGTGCCTTGTTGGGTCATGGCCTCGGCGATGCGGCCGATGGCCTGTGTATAGGCCGCAGTCCGCAGCGTTATGTTATCTTCCTCCGCCCGGTCGAAACAGGCGGCGGCCTCGCGGGCCAGGCGTTCGGTGAGGCGCCGATTGACTTCGTCTTCGGACCAGGTATCACCGATGCGATTCTGCACCCATTCCAGATGGCTGACGATCACACCGCCGGCATTGACCAATACATCCGGTAGCACTTCGACGCCGCGTTTGGCTAGTTGATCATCGGCCTCATTACTGACGGGCCCGTTGGCGATTTCCAGGATCGTGGCGGCGTTCACGGTCGCGGCATTTTGCTCGGTGACGGCGTCCTCCAGTGCGGCTAGTACCAGTACATCGACATCCATCGCCAGCAGCTCGTCGTTGGTCAGTTGCTCGACGTCGGCTTCCTGGCAGATCGATTCATCACAGTAAACCATGCCCTTGAGCTCCCGGTTTTTGTGTTTATGGCGCCAGATCGGGTCTGGATCAAGTCCGTCAGCGGCATGAATGGCACCCTGGGAATCCGACAGCGCGACGATCCGATAGCCGCGCTCGCGGGCCAGTCGGGCGAAGTGATAACCGGCATTGCCGAAACCCTGGACCGCCACACGGAGTTCTTCAGGGGTTTTGCCGCGGCGCTCGGCCCACAGATCAAGCACCTGCAGCGCGCCACGTCCGGTGGCCGCGGTGCGTCCCCTGGAACCGCCCAGCCCTAAAGGCTTGCCGGTGATGGTGGCCGGTACCTGACGGCGTTCGATCTGGGCAAATTCGTCGGCCATCCAGCCCATGATGGTGTCGTTGGTGTTGACGTCCGGTGCCGGGATGTCACTGTTCGGCCCGATAAGGTCATGAAAAGCGCGGATATAGCCACGCGACAGACGTTCCAGTTCCAGTCGGGAGAGCGCCTTGGGATCGACCCGAACACCACCTTTGGCACCGCCGAATGGCAGGTCCACCACGGCGCACTTGATGGTCATCCAGAAGCTCAGCGCAGTGACTTCTTCCGAGCTCACGTCCGGATGGAAACGGATGCCCCCTTTGCCCGGCCCACGCGTGTCGTCGTAACGAATGCGCCAGGCCGGAAAGAATTGCAAGGCGCCGTCGTCCATGCGGATCGGGATGTTGATTTGTACGGTTTGCTGCGCCTGGGCCAGACGCCTGCGAACGTCCTCAGGGACGTCAAGTTGGTCAAAAATCCCGTTCAGGTGACCGTCGTCACCGAAGCTTTGGTCGTTGGAATGACTCATGGTTGTGACTCCTTATCGAACCCGAAAAAGTGTTTTGCGATGTCTTATGATTCAGCTTCCCGATGCAAGTGGGTTGTGCGATCGTCCGTTACGTGCTGATAGGTGAACGTGTAAGTCGCACAAGATTCCCCGCGATCCGTGTTGCTAATGTCTTGGCGCGGTCTGCGCTCGGCCCTGTAAAATCTGCGTTCACGGTCTCCCGAAACAGCTCCAGCCAGCGCTCAAAGTCATCTAGCTGCAAAGGGTGTTGCTCGTGCAACGCCAAGTGGCGGGCGACCATGTTGCTCTGGTAGCCGTCGCGTTCGCCGAGCAGCAGCTTGCACCAATAGGCGCGGATACACGGCAGGTGCGTTCTGAGGTCAATTTCTGCCACATCCAAGAACAGCGGACGCAGGCGATCATCGGCCAGGACCTTCCGGTAGAAGGCGTCCAGCATTTCGGCGATAGCCTCGGGCGAGTCTAGATCGCGCGGCGTTGACTGCATTTCAAGATCGGATCGCTCAGGTTATAGAACAATGGCATACAATGAACGCGCAGCATGGAAGACAACGGGACAGGAGGCCGTCCGTCCTGACCTTTTGGGTAATAATGCGCTACGTTCTTCTCCAGCTGTTTCCAGGGAATCAACGTGTCCATTCGTTCGAGAAAGATTTCGCGGCGAATTTTGCTCTTCTTGGTCTGGTACTCGGCTTCGGAGAGGGTTAACTGGTTCATGGCGGCAACGATCCTATGCGGTTGACGAGAGCTATATTATCGCCTATGTCGAACACTTCAATCAGAGTCTTCAGAGTTTTAAACACCCTTACTCTGTTTTCTCCAATTGTCTATGGAGTACAGACCTCCGCCAGTAATTATTAACACCATGTTTATCCCGAATAATGGAATATCTTTCATAAGCAAATGTGCATGAGGAGAAGTAATGCCATGCATCGCAGCGATATTCCAAACACCGACAATAATCATAATAATCATTAATGCTTGTGCTATTGAAGCAAGTCTTGTGAACAGGCCTAAGAGAAGCATTACTCCAGTTATTATTTCGGCTATTGCCAGAATAAAGATGAAATGCGCCGGACTCATGGGTAGCAAATCAATTACCCAGCTTTTACTCACCATCGCAACTCTCGGTTCAGGATAAATTAGCTTGGGAACGATGCCCATCCAAACCCACAATAGGCCAACAATGACCCGGAGTATAAGTGGTATGTATTTCTCTTTACTTAACAGTTGATTGTCGAAATTCATTTAGTTTTCTCCAGCTATTATGTAAATGTAAACTCGCGTGATTAGCATCTGACATACAGTGGGCCGCGATCCATACCGGATACGACACCGGACCGTTACTTGCTGAAGGCCCTTAGTAGTCGGCTCAGCGACAGCACGAACAGGCCGGTCAGCGCGATACCCACGATTACCCAGTGCTCCCCGAGAAAAGCGCCGGCGCTCGTGCCAGCCAGCACGATGGCGAGAATCGGCAAATGACAGGGGCAACTGAGCACGGCCAATATCCCCCACAAGTAACCATTGCGCGACCGGGATACTTCTGTCGGTTCGCGCTCATTGTTCGTCATAAACCACCTCCAATGCATTGAAGAGTTACGACTCCCTGCAAAAGCCCAATTCGGCCACTGTCCGGTGCCACCTCAACTTACGGCCCTTTGAGAGCGCTCAACTTCACTCCATGCGCCGCCTTGGTGAGTGCCTGGGTGCAGCGATTCAGTGCGGCTCGTTTAACAGCAATTGTGTGTTGAATTTGCCGTTCGACGGCTCGACACTGCCCTTTATCCCCGTTGTCGAGCGCCTGTATAAATTCGGCAATCTCGGGGAGACCGAGACCGGCTTCACGACAGGAGCGGATCAACGCCAACCGTTGCAGGCAGCCGTCATCGAACAAGCGAGAGCCCCCCTGAGTGGTGCCACAGGCGTACACCAATCGCATGTCCAGATAAGTCCGGATCTGATGCACTGACAGGCCGCAGAGACGGGCCGCTTCGGAAATGACACAGCCTTCTTTTTGCGCCCCCGGCCCACCTTCAAGGTTGGGGTTTACCATTCGGGTATTAGCTCCCATGTTGGTCACTCCTTGCCCTGTTGAGTATAAGGTGCGCAATCCGCTGCCCCAGTTCGAAACCTTCCTGAACACTCACCATGTGCACATGCATTTTATCCCGCCCCCAGGCCTCCCCGGCCTGCCGTGAAGCAAAGAAATGGACGTCGCAACAAAACGCACTTCGAATGTCTCCCGCTGCGGCCACCGAGACTAAAGAGACGACCGCGTCCTCCGGCTCAAGCGAAACCACTCCCTGTGGCGTAACCGTCAAGGTGACCGGGTTGTTCGTCTGCGGGCAACGCGATTGCACCTGCGCCCGTTCGCCGATGACAGCTGGAAACATCAAGGCATCCAGTGCACACCAGGTATAAAGTGGCCGATCGTTGACAACAAATGCATGCGGGGTTTCTCGCAGTGTGATGCCGGAGCCGATCAGCCGTCCCTGGCCGTCGTACTCGATGGTCCCGCAGGGCAGTTTTTCCAGCACCAACTCTGCCTCATCAGTCGTCCAGTTGAGCGACTTCGCGAGCCGCTCAACAGTGACCGGTTGTCC